>JAXHVM010000070.1 GCA_034189185.1 Deferribacterota bacterium | reverse complement strand
AGCACCAATATAATATAGCCTACAAGTGTATGTCCTTGGACTTTTCTTGGCGCAAACATGCAGCTGAATATTTGAGGTGCTATAAGCTATCAATTGATTACAATGGGAGATAGTTATGAAATATGAAGATTATAGCTATAAAGATCTTTACAAGATAGCAAAGGAAAAAAATATAAAAAATAGATCAAATATGTCAAAAAAAATGCTTATTGAAGCTCTTTATGCATTAGAACGTAAAAAGGATACTGCCATAAATGTTGAAAATACAAAAATACAGCCTTCCTCAAAAACGTTAACTAAAAAAGATAAAGACGAAGATAGAAAGGTTATGCCACAAAAGGATGATTATCAAATTCCTGAAAGTTATAATGTTGATACATTGGTACTGCTCCCAGTAGATCCTGCTATTCAATATTGTTATTGGCAAATCTCAACTGATACAAGAGAACAATATAAAGACTATCTAAGTAAGTCTTTATATAGGTATAAATTAAAATTATTTATAAAAGATAGTGAGGGAACAAAAGAGTTGCAAGAAATTGAAACAGGGGATTATGGTAATTATTATTTTCATCACTATATACCAGGCAAGCTTGCATGGGCTGAAATTGGTTTTACTAGTGATGAAGAGGTTTTTATCCCTATAATAACCTCTAAAAGGATAGTGGTCCCAAGGGCTGGTATATCTGATAAAACTGATGAAACTTTTTTGTCAATAGATGAGAATTACATGGAAATATTAAAACTCTCAGGTATTGACTCAAATATACATCCAAGTAGCATCGCTTTCCACAGAGAGCTATTAAAGCAGTTATCAAAACATATTAAAAGCTCTGGAGATCTTTACAGGTAAAAAAATGAAAGGTTATTGGGTATTAGTACTGCATTCACACTTACCCTTTGTTAAACACCCAGAATATAGCTTCTTTTTGGAAGAGAAATGGCTATTTGAAGCAATAGATGAATGCTATATTCCACTACTTATGTTATTAAAGAGATTGGAGGAAGAACACATCTATAGCAGGTTTACTGTATCCCTCTCACCTACACTATGTGAAATGTTGGTAGATACAACATTGCTATACAAATATGAAGTCCATTTAGAAAAACAGATTGAACTAGCAAACAAAGAAGTAGAGCGAACAAAAAAGGATGCAATATTTAATGAGATTGCCCTGTTCTATCTTAATAGATATAAGAATATAAAAAGTTTTTTTTATGAATTTTTAAATAAAAATGTATTGAAAGGATTTAAATATTTTAAAGATATTGGAAAAATAGAAATAATCACAT
Organism: Deferribacterota bacterium; assembly: GCA_034189185.1. NCBI lineage: Bacteria > Pseudomonadati > Deferribacterota > Deferribacterota bacterium. Next base: position 8,247 of record JAXHVM010000070.1, on the reverse strand, counting down.
GCGCAGCAACCCACGGCCTTTTACCATTATTACAGGTTAATACAGCTGCTATAAAAGCACAGATCCATATGGCTGTAACTAACTACAATAAGCATTTTGAAGAATCCCCTAAGGGAATCTGGCTGCCTGAATGTGCTTATTATGTTGGACTAGAGGAAATATTAGCTGAGTTTGGCATTAGATATTTTTTCTTAGATGCACATGGTGTATTATATTCTGAACCACGACCAAAATATGGTGTATTTGCCCCTGTTTATACAGAAAAAGGAGTAGCCACTTTTGCTAGAGATATTATTTCATCTAAACAGGTTTGGTCTGCTGAAGAGGGTTATCCAGGCGATTTTAATTATCGTGATTTTTACAGGGATATAGGCTTTGATCTTGATTTTAATTATATTAAAGATTACATAAACCCTGATGGAGTTCGCGTTTTTACTGGTTTTAAATATTATAAGATTACTGGCAAAACTGACTATAAAGAACCTTATGATTATAAAATTGCACTAGAAAAAACAGCCGAACACGCAGGCCATTTTGTAAATGAAAGATATAGACAATTAAGTGAACTATCAAAATTAATGGATAGAAAACCCGTTATTGTATCCCCTTATGACTCTGAACTTTTTGGCCATTGGTGGTTTGAGGGACATGAATTTCTATATAATATATTTAAAAATCTTAATGACTCAGGAGAGATAAAAGCTATAACACCACTAGATTATTTAAAGGAATATCCAGCAAATCAAGTTGTTTCATTAAACCCTTCATCATGGGGAGATAAAGGCTATTATGAAGTATGGTTAAATGGGGCAAACGATTGGATTTATAGGCATCTTCACTATATGGCAGATAAAATGGTATATTATGCAAAATATTATATAAATACAGTAAACCCTTTTAGAATCAGGCTACTTAATCAAATGGCAAGAGAGTTGTTACTTGCACAAAGTAGTGACTGGGCATTTCTAATAACAACTAAAACTGCAGATAACTATGCTACTAAAAGGACAAAAGAACACATATTTAATTTTTTAAGATTAGAAGAACTATTAAATAAAAATTATAAAGATGAACACTTTTTAACATACCTTGAAAACAAAAATAGTATATTCCAAGATATTAGTTTTAAAATTTATGCGAAGTAGCCTTTTTTTTAGAAAATAATATAAATGTCATAATAATAAATAAGCAAAGTCCAGCAATATGATAATAAAACGATGGTAGCAACATTAAGAGGCCAGACAACCCAAAGAAAAGTCTATATACAGTATTTAATGTAGTTATATAATACCCTTCAAATAAAACTGCCAAAGAAAATAACCCTATCGTAGCTAATATAATTGTTTCAATTGAATCAAATAATGGGCCTGTAAAAAGAATCGGGGTATAAATAAATAAAAAGGGTATAATGTATAGTCCTTTAGCTAATGCTAATGATATAAAACCCGTTTTTATTGGGTCTGCTTTTGCTATTCCAGCTGCTGCATAAGAAGCAAGACATATTGGTGGTGTTACATTAGAAGTTTGTGAAAACCAAAATATAGCCATATGTGCTGCAAGTAATGAAGATTTTTTTATATTCTCTGGTATAAAATGCATTAATCCTTGAGCAACCTGCGGATTTAAAGCATCTTGCAATGATATATTAAAATGTGCTGCAAGATAGCCTGCATTCATTAATGCTAAAATAGAGGGTGCTGTTAACACCGCAAGTACTATATATGATGCTGTAACTGGTAAACCCATCCCCAAAATTGTTGCAGCAAGAGCAACCAATAAAAGGGTAATTATTAGAGAATGCCCTGCTAACATGCTAATAAGCATAGAAAATTTTAATCCGAGCCCCGTTAATATTATAACCTCAACAACGATACCGGCACAAAGCAAAATTGTACCTGTTGTAACCATATTCAACGAACCCAGTGCCAGTGCATCAAGTATAGAGTGTAAACCCATTCTACTATTTTTGTTAAAATAGCTACAAACAACTACAGCTATAATACCAACAGCTGCTGAAAAAGTTGGGGTATAACCATAGATTAATAAACCTATTAAAATAATTATTGGTATAATAAAACTCCAGCCATCTTTTAACACATCCTTAATATTTGGAATTTCTTCATCCTTCAACACAGCAAAACTTTTCTTTTTGGCTCGTAAATGAACATAAAAGATAATTGTTATGTAGTATAATATAGCCGGCATAAAAGCGACTAATATTATATTTACATAGGAAATACCTGTCCATTGACTCATAATAAAAGCCCCAGCTCCCATAATAGGTGGGAGTATTTGACCGCCTGTAGAAGCAGCTGCCTCAACTGCAGCCGCAAATTCAGCTTTAAAACCAACTCGTTTCATTAGTGGAATAGTTATTGAACCAGTAGCAGATGTGTTTGCCACTGCACTACCTGAGATAGAACCCATAATGCCACTTGCAAATACTGCAATTTTAGCTGGCCCTCCAACTCTTTTCCCCATCAAAGCCATTGCTAAATTTATTATAAATGACCCCGCACCAGAGTATAACAAAAAGGATGCAAAAATAACAAACAATATAACAAAGGTTGATGAAATTGTTGCAATTGAGCCAAATATCCCATCAGGAGCAAAATACATCCTATACATTAATCTAGTATAGGTAACCCCTGGAAAATTCCAGATCCCTTCAAAATAATCACCAAGAAAGAGTGCATAACTAATAAATATTAATGAGAGAATGGGTATTGTTAAGCCTACTGCTCTCCTTGTTGCCTCAAAAAGTATTAATACAGCAGCCGTAGCAAATATAACATCTGATACTACCATAACTTCGTTTCTAGCGTGCAAGGCCTCATCGAATATCAATAAATAGAAGCCAACAGCAACAACTAACAACAAACAAAGATAATCAAATAGAATAAATCTATTCTTCCCAAATGCTGGATACATTAAGAAAACAAGGCTTAACATAAAAATATAGTGGATTGCATTTCTTTCAATCTCTGGTATTACACCAATTGTGTTAACCCATAAATGAAAAAGGGAGGAGAGAACGGCCACAGTATATATAATATACTTGCCAATTATAGGAAGCTCTTTCTTGGCAGATATTATATCAATATTCATTTGGAATCCACTATCAATCTCTTAGGTATATTTAAGCCCCTTTCTCTATAATACTTAAGAGCTCCAGGATGCAGTGGAACAGGTAGCGACTGAATAGCATTTTCTAAGTTTATTGCTCTTGTTGCTGAATGGATATTGTACAAAAAGGATAGATTTTCAAAAATAGTCTTTGTTATAATATAAACTGTATCAACATCTAGATTAGCCTTGACCCCTAAAAAATTTGATTGGGCTATTGTAAAGACATCTCTATTAAGTCTTGGATAAATATCTTTTCTAATAATATACCTCTTCCAAACAGGATAATTTGAATTAATCCTATCTAATTGATCGCTGGTAAACTCTAAAATACTAACGCCTTTACTGCCCTCCATAGCAAAGAGCATTGATATTGCTGAAGCTGGAACTCCAGCGGGAATATTAGCACCAGCTAAACGCCTATCTAACATTGCATCAACAGAATCCTGGTATCCTAAGTATTCTAAGTTTAGCTTATTAAGTTCTATATCTAGAGAGCTTAATATCGTCTTGCCTGAGACCTCAGTACCTGAGCCCCTTTTGCCAATTGAAAATTTATCCTTTAAACCTTTTATATCTTTTATATTTCCGCTTTTTACGTATTTATTTAGCAAAACAAAATGCTCTACATTATCCCACAGTGAAGTTATGGCTAAAATATTTTTTAAGGGTTTTTTATATATCCCTTTACCCTGATATGCCATTGAACCAAAGAGGGATTGTAGTGTTGCTAAATCTGCTTCATTATTCTCTAACATCTGTATATTTTCAGCTGATCCTGCTGAATCAATAGCTGTTGCAGTAATGCCATATTCTTTATAACACTTTAACGTTATTAATGTACCTATTGCAACTCCAACAGGATAATATGTTCCGCCAGGGGTAGCAGTTACTATAATAAGATTCTTACCCTTAGCTAATAAATGATCATTATAAATAATTAATATTGTTAAGCTTAATAATAAAATAATTTTATTTTTATTACACATTTTACAATATTATAACTTAGCAGATTTTGGCATCAATAAAGTTTATTAATTAATGATAAAAATGTCACAGGGGCCACTAAAATCTCTATAATATAAATTATTAATGAGGTTATCATCAACTAAAGGGGTATCATCTTTATATATCTCTGCTATTATGTTAGCTTTACATCCATTTGATGTATCTATAGATAAACCTGTCCTTATAGTAGTTTCATAATCAGGTATTACCAGAAAATTCGGTAATACTAAAAATTTTTTAAACTCCTCCCTTATTTTGTTATCACATCTTAATTGACCAGTAACCTTTAAACTCATAGCTCTTATTAGTCTACTATCAATTCTGTCTTTGCCGCTATTTTCTACTTTAATAGATATAGCACACCTTTCGTCTCTAAGTATGTTAGAAACTTTTAGATCAAAGGCACTATTTTTACTGGTCTTTATTAGCAGTATAAAAATACATATTATGAGACTGAAAAACCTATACATTCAAAAATAAAATATGCTAGTTTGACTATTTAGTAGCATTATCCTCTAAAGGCCTACTATAAGTACTATTCAAGTTAATAGGCTGCCCATTTATGTAGATATAAGGGATTTCATCCTTAACTTCTATTTCAGTAAAGAATGTTCCATCCTCTAGTTTAGTTTGATAGCCTTTGATTGAATATATAATATTTTTAACTTTCTCTGTTAGTACTTGTTTTTCTTTTAATTCATTTTGTATTTTGTTTAAATCGCTGGTTTTAACAATTATCTTTCCAAGCGGTATATTAGAGGTTTCAGTAAATGAAAGTTTGCCATCAACTGTTGCTTTAACTAATTTGTGCTCTAGTGGCTCCACTTGCAATATGATCTCTGGCTTTGCTGATTTAATTGATCTCATCAAGGCAGCCAAGTAGCGTGATAATAGTTGAAAATTGGTAGTTGTTAAATTAATGCCACCCTTTGAATAGTTAATCAAATTCATATAATCTCGTGCCAATTCAGGAGTAATGTTTTTTATTGCAAATTTACCCTTAAAAGCGTTTAACCCGTCTATAACCCTATATAGATTTTCTTCCCTTCTATCGCCGGTAGCTTTTGTATTCAACTCATCTACAATTAATTTCATGCTATAAACCATTATATTTGACTCTTCAGGGACAAACTTAGATGTAAATTCTAAATTTTTTATTTTATAGTTATATGTTATATTGTCACTTTTATTTTCTACTTCTAAATCCTCTAGCTTAATACCTGAAATTTGTTTTTCTTTGCCATCAACAAGTATCTCATCAAAAGGTTTGTCTGTTTTATTATTAAGAAACTGAGCAATGCCCTTAGTAGTTACTTGGTTAAAATCAGCTTTGCTTAATATAAGTACATATTTTCTCTCATTAGATATAATATAGCCATTTAATTTTGAAACCTTTATTTCGTATTGTGGATTATTAATTAATAATTCTGTATATGCATCTTTTAAATTATTTTCAACGTTTTTTATTAAATACCCAATATTAAACTTCTCAGTGGAAACTCTTGATATCTTTGCATCTAATAGTTTTTTATTTTCTTCATTAATTGGAGAAATCGTAACATTGTCTAATTCGCTTACTGACAGATATTTGTCAAAGGGACCATAAATTAAGTGTGCTTTTTTAGCTTTTAATCTTATTACAACGTCAAATAAATCTATATCCGATTGATCTATTTTTTTAGGTAATAATTTTTTTAACTCCTTCATATTAATATCTATTGCCACATCATCTAAGCTTATGTTGTAGTGGGTATTTGTAAAAAAACCTGACTCATATGATAGATCCATGCTTTCTGGATTTAAATCAAATTGCACACTTTTAAAATTCTTATTTAGTGTACTTTCTAGTTCTTCCAATTTATCACTCTTTATAAATATATTTGGAAAATAAGTAAAGGTTACAAAAATACCAGCAACTATTACAACTAAAGCTATGATAATTGTTAAAATAATCTTTTTCATGTTATACCTCTTAAGACTGCTTTTAATTACATTTATATAACTATGTAGCTTTTTTTACCTTAAATATCAATATTAAATTTTGGTTGCATAATTTTATATTTAATATATTTATAAATATATGAATATAACAATAGCATTTAAAACTAGTGATGATGAGAAATCAACTATTGTTGAAAACTTACCTAATAACTGTAATGTTTCATTTTTATTTAACTTAGATGGCCAAAGCAGAAAAGATTTATTGAAAAAAAGTGATATCCTCTTTGCATGGAATATATCTAAAGAATTAAAGGATAATGAAATTAATTACTTAGAATCCTGTAGATTTATTCAACTATTAAGCGCTGGCGCTGACCACCTACCCTTTAACAGCCTTAAAGAAGACATATTGATTGCTAGCAATTCAGGTGCTTATGCAGAGCCAATGGCAGAACATACACTTGGCATGATACTAGCATTATCAAAATCATTGGTTGTTAGACACTTAGAACTTAGTAATAAAATATTTAACAATAGAACACTAAACAAATCTTTAAGAGGGTTAAATTGTGGTATAGTAGGTTTTGGAGGAATAGGAAAAGAGGTAGCTAAGCTTTTAAGGCCATTAAATATAAATATTCTTGCAATTAATACAACAGGAACAACTAATGAAGATGTAGCTTTCATTGGAACATTAAAAGATTTAGATTATTTGTTAGAAAATTCAGATATACTCGTTCTATCGCTTCCTCTTAATAAATATTCATATCATTTAATAGACAAAGAAAAACTCTCAAAGATGAAAGATGATGCAATTTTAATAAATGTTGCAAGAGGCGATATTATAGTTGAAAAAGATCTATATTTTCATTTAAAAGAAAATCCTAAATTTTTAGCTGGCATTGATGCATGGTGGATTGAGCCTTTTTCTCATGGAAAATTTGAAATAAATTATCCATTCTTTGAGCTACAAAATTTTTTAGGAAGTCCTCATAACTCTGCACTAGTAGAAAATATTATAAATAAAGCTATTATAAGTGCACTTATAAATATAAAAAGATTTTTAGCAGGTAAAAACGTTCACAGTATTGTAAAGAGAGAAGATTATATATAGTTTTTACTTATTCTTAGTAAGGTCAATAATTTGAGCGGCAATACTTATAGCTATCTCTTCAGGTGTATCAGTTTTAATTGGTATTCCAACTGGAGAATAAACCTTCTTTAATATATCCTCTTTATAACCATTTTCTTTTAAGGAGTTTAATATGTACTCACTCTTTTTTTTGCTGCCTATAACGCCTATATATTTTGCATTGGTATTAACGGCATACTTGCACAACTGTAAATCCAATTGATGGTCCCTTGTGGCAATCACAATAAATGAATTCTCATCTATTTCAAGCTTACTGAAAGCATCAGTCAATTGAGGCACATAAACTTTATTGACATCTTTAAAATCATTGTTATCTATATACTCTTTTCTATCATCTACAACCACGAGCCTTAGGTTAAGCAATCTAAGTATTTTGCACAAGGCTACCCCAATATGTCCTGCCCCAAAAATAATAACCCTTGGTGCAACATTGATAGGTTCCAAATATATTGTAACACTGCCACCACACTGATATCCCATGCTCTCATCTAATGAAAAATTAAGCATCTTAGCTTTAGATGTTTTAATAATCTCTTTTGATATTTCAATAATCTTATATTCTAAACTACCACCACCAATTGTTCCGGCAGTCCTGCCATCTTCTGTTATAAGCATCTTGCTCGATACCTTAGCAGGGGTTGAACCCTTTGCATCCACAACTATAGCAAGTACTGCAGGAATATTCTCTTCTACCAGCTTTACTAATGCTTTATAAACCTCATTCATAATTATAATTGGGCTTTTCTTTTCTCCTTTAGAAAATATTCTGCAGTAAGTGGTAAGTTTCTTAATCTAATATTAGTTGCATGAAAAACTGCATTTGCAACTGCAGGGGCTGCAGGTGGTACGCCAGGTTCGCCTACTCCGCCTAATTCATTATCAGTTTCTACCACATATACCTCTATATCAGGAGCCTCTTCTGCGCTTAATATCTTATAATCATAAAAATTGTTTGTCTTTGCACCACCATTTGCAAATTCCATCTTTTCTTTTAGTGCAGTACTTATACCCATTATAAC
>JAXHVM010000069.1 GCA_034189185.1 Deferribacterota bacterium | reverse complement strand
TATATAATTTTATATAAGAGAAAAAAATGAGTGAAATAAGAGATATTAAAACAGATTTTTTGCTTCCAAATAAATTAAAAACTGATGATAGAGTAAAATATAATCGTGTAGAAGGAGAGAAGCTTGATTTTGGAGAGATACTAAAAGAGGCTGTAAATAGTGTGAATAACGCCCAATTAAACGCAGATAGCGCTGTTAAAAAAGTTTTGCAGGGTGAGACTCAGAATATACATGAAACTATGATTGTATTGCAGAAAGCTGAGACATCCCTTCAAATGCTTTTAGAGGTTAGAAATAGGTTATTAGAGGCTTATCAAGAGATAATGAGGACGCAACTTTAGATGAATCTAAGGGAATTTATTGACCAGTTAAGTAACGCTTTTAAAAGTTTTTCAACTATACAAAAAATAGCTATAATAGGGGCAACTTTTGCTGTAATAATAGCAGTGTTGTTATTGGTTTTATGGGCAAATAAACCAGTTTATAAAACTTTATATGGGAATTTAGATGAAAAATCAAGGATGCAGATAGAGGAATATTTACAATCAAATAATATTCCTTACCAATTGGGAGATGATGGTAAGACAATAGCTGTTCCAGATGATGAAGTTTATAGTGTTAGGTTGGAATTGGCTAAGGAAGGAATACCAAAGGTTGGGGGGCCAGGCTTTGAACTTTTTGATAGATCATCCTTTGGGATGACTGAATTTATGCAGGATGTGAACTTCCAGAGGGCTTTACAGGGAGAGCTTTCTAGGACAATATCAAATTTAGAATCAATTGAATCTGCACGTGTTCATTTAAGCATACCAAAGGATAGACTTTTTGTTACAGAAGATACAGAGGCAAAAGCAGCTGTTGTAATTGATATAGCAGATAATGCTGAGATAACAAGGGATCAGATAAAATCTATTGCTTTTCTTGTTAGTGGCTCTATAAAAGGTCTAGATCCAAAAAACGTACAAGTTGTTGATACATCAGGAAGGTTATTGTCTGAATTTCTCACAGATGAAAATGCTCCATTAATGATGACACAAACACAGCTTGAATATCAGAGGAAGGTTGAAGATAAGCTTGAAAATAAATTATACACTTTATTATCTAGCACTTTAGGCCCTGGTAATGCTGTAGCTAAGGTTTCAGTTGAATTAAATTATGATAAAAAAACTGTTAAGAGTGAGCATTTTGATCCTAATCCTGTTATTAGATCTAGGCAGTCTATGGAAATAAATAGTATTAGCACTGCCCTTGCTCCACAGGGCATACCTGGGGTTGAGCCAAATCTTGCAGAGCCCGATTTATTTGAGCAGAATGTTAAGTCTGAATATAATAAAACAGAGGATACTTATAATTACGAAGTGGGTAGGACTGTTACAGAGGAAAAAAAGGCCATAGGAGACATTGAAAGGCTAACAGTTGCTGTTGTTGTAAATGATAAAAAAGCTATTGTTGAGGAGAATGGAAGGAGGAAATTAACCTATCTCCCCAGAGATGAGCGAGAACTTGAGAGAATTAAAGATATAGTAGCTATGGCTGTTGGCTATAATGAAAATAGGGGTGACAAAATAGAGGTTGCGAATATACCCTTTAATGCAACTGATGATTTTGGAGATTTCTATGTTGAAGATAAAACAAAGGTGCATTTAATATCAACTGTTATTAAATATAGCACAGCCTTATTATTAATGTTGTTGTTTTATCTGTTTGTAATAAGACCAATTTTGAGAAGGATTCTGGCACAACCTGAAGAGGTTGGTGGCCTTGGTGGAGAAGGCATTGATGTCACATTGGGTGAAGAAGAGTTTGAAACCCCTAAAACGGTTGGTGATGTAGAAAAGGAGATAGAGGATGAACTAGACCAAAGAGAAAGTGATATTGAGACAACCGAGGCAAAGGTTATGCTAAAGAGGCTAAGGGAGTCTATTGACGAGGATCCAACTATGATAGCTTCCTTAATAACAGCATGGCTTAAGGAGTAGATATTTAAACATATGGCAAATCAAATAGATATAGACGGGTTACAAGGGACAAAAAAAGCAGCTATCTTATTAATAGCTTTAGGGAGAGATTATACATCTAAAGTGTTATCTTATTTAGATGATGCAGATCTGCAGGATGTTTCAAAGGAGATCGCTACAACTAATTACGTCGAACCAAATGTAGCAAATGAAGTTGTTAAAGAATTTTACAATATGTATCTTGCTAGAAAGTATATTTTGCAAGGTGGCATAGACTATGCGAGGGATGCGTTAACAAAAGCACTTGGACCAGAAAAGGCTGAGAAACTTATTGGTAGATTGATTAAGTTTTTAGAGCAAGGACGTGGGTTTGAATTCCTTTCAAAAGTAGATCCTAAGCAATTGGTTAAAATAATCCAGAACGAACACCCTCAAACTATAGCATTGATTTTAGCACATATGGATTCAAGTCAGGCAGCTGAAGCACTATCTTCATTGCCAGATGAATTGAAAGCAGAGGTATCTTTTAGGATAGCAAATTTGCAGGATATATCTCCCTCAGTTGTTAAAACACTGTCAAATGTTTTGGAAGATAAATTTGAAACACTTTCCTCATATGATGTCGAAGTAGGCGGACTTAGGAATGTTGCAGAAATACTAAATAGGATGGACAAGCAAACATCGGGAAAGATATTAGAACGAATGGATAAGGACGATCCTGAGTTAGCAGCTAAAATACGCGATATGATGTTTGTGTTTGATGATATTAAAAAGCTTGATAATAGCGCAATACAAGAGATCTTGAAGCGTGTTGATAGAAAGGTTCTAACAATTGCGCTAAAAGGTGCTGATGAAGAATTGAGTCAAAGAATATTTAGAAATATGTCATCTAGGGCTGTTCAAATATTGAAGGAAGAGATGGAATATATGGGTCCTGTAAGGCTAAGGGATGTTGAGGAAGCACAACAAGAAGTAGTCCAGATTGTGAGACAATTAGATTCCGAGGATGTTATAAGTATTCATGGTGGAGAAGATCAATATATATAGTTTAATAGATTACTATGAATAAAAGTCGTATAATAAAGAAGCGCAGTGGTATCAGTGTTAAACCCTATGAATTACAATTGTTTAGTGATAAAAAATCTGGGCTTTCTTATTTCACCCTAACTGATTTTAAAGAAAGTGATAACAAGGAAAAAGAAGTAAGGCATTCATTCTCTTCTTCCTCTAGTGCTTACAATAGATCAAGACAAGCGGACGATCAGACTAATAGCAAGAAAAAAAAGGATGAGAGCAGTAATTTAAAGAGAGAAGAAAACCCTCTAAATGAAAAAAGCACAGTTAATATACCTAAAAGAGAATCTAGGGTGAGTAAAGAAACTATTACTTCTCCAGAAAATTCTGTTGTCTCTGAGGAAGAAAAATTAAAAGAGGATAATAAAACAGTAGATAAAGATGATTATAAAAGCAAGAGTAGTAAGTTAAATATTGAAGAGGAAAAGAAGAAAGACAAAAAAAGTGATAATTCGAAGCAACAAAGAAGGGATATTATACCTTTAAAGAGACATTTAGAAGTATTGGAGGCTGAGAGAAACAAATATCAAAAAAAAGGTTATAATGAAGGGTATAATAATGGAATGATGGAGGCCAAAGAGAAATTTTATAAAGAATATGAAGCTAAGAAAGAAGATTATCTAGATATATTGTCAACTAGTTATGTAGATGCGATAAATGAGATAAGGAAGATTAGGGATGTTTTATATGAAATTGACAAGAAACTTCCTGAAATAGTGTTAAATTATGTGAAAAGGATTGTAGGCATAGAGAGAAAGATAAATGATAAAATAGTGGTAAGTGTTATAAAATCAAAGATTGATAAATTTAAATCACTAGGAGATATAAGGTTTTATGTTAATCCTGATGATGTTGAATATGTGAAGTATGAATTTCCTGGTTATGAGGTTTTTCCAGATAAGACAGTTAATAAAGGTGGTTTTAAAGTAAAAACAAAAATTGGCGATGTCGTTTTTGATATTGATAAATTGATAGATAATTTAGAAGAGATGATATATGAAGAACTTAAGGTTGCTGAGTCAGATTGAACCATTTGAAAAACTGTCTTTTTGTGGTTATGTAAAAAAGATTGTAGGATTAACTATTGAGGCTGATGGGCCTATGTTAGGCATCGGCAGTAGATGCATAATTGAGAATATTTTTGGTAATAAAATTTTAGCTGAAATTGTTGGTTTTAGAGATGACCGGGTTTTATTAATGCCTTATAGTGATAGTAATGGTATCGAACCTGGAAGTGTTGTTAAAAGTATTGATAAAGATAATTATGTAAAAGTATCAGAAAAACTCTTAGGTCGCATAGTAAATGGTTTAGGAAAACCTATTGACGGCATGGGTAATATAGAAAATTTTACGAGAATGTCTGTTTATAATAGTCCTCCAACCCCATTAGAGAGAGAGATAATAAGTGAGATATTACCGACAGGTGTGAAGGCCATCGATACTCTTTTAACGGTTGGTAAAGGGCAAAGAATGGGGATATTTGCTGGCTCTGGGGTTGGAAAGAGTGTGCTTCTAGGGATGATTGCAAAAAATACAAAGGCAGATGTAAATGTAATTGCTTTAATTGGAGAAAGAGGAAGAGAGGTAAGAGAATTTATTGAAAAAGATTTAGAAGATGCTTTAGAAAAGAGTGTTGTAGTAGTTGTTACAAGCGATGAATCACCTTTGGTAAGAAAAAACGGTGCTTTCTTGGCTATGGCTATTGCTGAATATTTCAGAGATAAGGGCCTAGATGTTCTATTTATGATGGATTCTGTAACTCGTTTTGCAATGGCTCAAAGAGAAATTGGTTTGGCTGCTGGAGAACCACCTACAACAAAAGGGTATACCCCTTCAGTTTTTTCCCTCTTGCCAAGATTGCTTGAGAGAGCAGGCACAAAGAAGGATAGAGGTTCAATCACAGGGCTTTTTACAGTACTTATTGAGGCAGATGATATAAATGACCCAATAGGTGACGCAGTGAGGGCTATAATTGACGGGCATATTTTTTTAAGCAGGGATTTGGCATCAAAAAACCATTATCCAGCAATTGATGTATTAAATAGTACTAGCAGATTGATGAAAGAGATTGTTGATAACCAGCATGATAATTTAGCAAGTAAATTAAGGGATATGTTGGCAATATATAAAAATAATGAAGATCTTGTTAATATTGGTGCCTATAAGAAGGGAACAAACAAGAAATTAGATTATGTGCTAAATAAAATTGATTTAATAAATGATTTTTTAAAGCAGAACAAGAATACAGGTGTTACTTTCGATGAGAGCTTAAAAAGATTAAAAAATTTATTGTTATAAAATAATTACCATTGACTAGTATATTTTTAATAGTATAATTTTAATAAATAAATAGTGGAGGGTGTGATGGAAGAAAAGGGATTTTTTCAGAGCTTGTTCGATTTCGAGTTTAAGGAGCTAATCACTAAAAGGGTGATAAGTGTTTTATACATAATACTCATTATTGCCTCGGCAATTTTTGCACTCGGGATTATTATTGACGGTTTTACAGATTCTTTTTTTTGGGGATTAGTTAAGTTAGTTATAGTTGCACCCTTATCGTTTCTAATAATGGTTGTGCTATCAAGGGTTGTTTTAGAGATTGTTATGGTTTTGTTTAAGATATCTGATGATATATCTAGATTGTCACAAAGTGAAGAAATCCAATCTGAAGTTAGTGAAAGTACTGAAAACCAATTCACAGTCCACGAGAATAATACTGAAGAAACTTCTGATGAAAACGATAAAGAAGTTTAGTTAAAATATTTTTGTTATATATAAAAGATATTATTAAGTGTAATGTAATTTAAAATAAGCAATTGGTATAAATAGAATAAAAAATTAAGTTAAAAAATAGCTCTTTTTTAAAGATGAAGTTTAATATTGAAAAAGTATATTGCTAATTGTTACAGTCTCGCTATAATCTATGTAACCCAAAGTATATATGTATATTTTGCGGGGTGTAGCGCAGTTTGGTAGCGCACAGGTTTCGGGAACCTGGGGTCGGGGGTTCAAGTCCCCCTATCCCGATAAGTCATAATCAAACAAATTAAATATCTTTTTTAATTATTATATTGAAATAATTAATTTTAATTATAAAATTTTATTATAGAATAAATTTATTAATATTAATATAAGGGGGTAGTACATGGAAGAAAAGATAACAATAAGTGTTATAAAGGCTGATGTGGGTGGTATAACAGGGCATTCAATGGTGCACAGTGATCTATTGTGTGTAGCAAGAAAAGAAATTGAAGAGGCTTGCCATGATAGGCTTATAATTGATGGTTTTGTTACAAATGTAGGTGATGATCTTGAATTGATAATGACCCATAGAAAGGGAGAAGAAAACGAAGAAATACATAAGTTTGCTTGGGATGTTTTTAAAAAAGCAACAGAAAAAGCCAAAGAGTTAAAATTATATGGGGCAGGACAAGATTTGTTAAAGGATGCTTTTTCTGGCAACATTAAAGGGATGGGGCCTGGTGTTGCAGAGATAGAGTTTATTGAGAGGAAATCCGACCCTATAATTATATTTATGGCTGATAAAACATCCCCTGGAGCCTGGAACTATCCTCTATATAAAATTTTTGCAGATCCCTTTAATACAGCGGGGCTTATTATTGATTCCTCTATGCATGATGGGTTTATTTTTGAGATTCTTAATGTAAAAGATGGCAAAACAATAAAATTGAGCTGTCCGGAGGAATTATATGATTTATTAATGTTTATTGGTGCAACTAGTAAGTTTTTAATTAAGAGGGTTTATAGAAAGAAAGACAATGAGATTGCTGCTGTATCTTCGACTCAAAAGCTAAATTTTATCGCAGGAAAATATGTTGGTAAAGATGATCCTGTTATGATTGTTAGATGTCAATCAGGCTTTCCTGCAGTTGGTGAAGTGTTGGAGCCCTTTGCTTTTTCATATATTGTTGATGGTTGGATGAGAGGTTCCCATAATGGCCCAATAATGCCAGTTTCCTTTAGAGATGCTCATCCAACGAGGTTTGATGGGCCACCAAGAGTTATAGCTGCAGGTTTTCAAATATCTAATGGGAAACTTGTAGGACCACAGGATATGTTTGATGATCCATCTTTTGATGAAGCTAGGAGGCAATCAAATATAGTAGCAAATTATTTAAGAGCCCATGGCCCTTTTGAGCCTCATAGATTATCTTTAGATGAATTAGAATATACAACAATGCCAGGCATTATGGATAGATTAAAAGATAGGTTTGAATAAAGTAATTAAACTAAGTATGTAAAATTGTTAGGTAAGCAAGTTAGAAGCCAGGTAAAATATATTAGTATAATAATTACTGCTAGGGAGTTATAATATAATACTCCCTAGCAACTATTTATTTTTAGTAGAATTTAAAATAATTAGAAGGATAGAATTTCTACTATTTATAGGATTAAGTATAAGATTTATTTTTTTATAATATTTGGAGCAAGCTAATTTAAGATAAAAAACTTTATCCCTCTAACCCCATAGAACTTAAATTTATTGTATATAAAACGAGGAGTTTATCAGAAGGTATTTTAATGTTAAATAAATAGTTTATAATTGTGTATGCTTTAGAACTTTAATATATAAAATAAATTCAATATCTTATTATAGTTTATTATAAATTTATATGTTAAATATTTATTTTATAATGTATTAACATTAAATTAGTGCTCATAAATGGCAAAACATATAAAAAAAGAAGAAAATTTAGAAATAAATAAGGTTCAAAGTAAATTAACATATAAGAAGGTTAGACTTTATTTTTATCTAACCATTTTAACCTTTTTTTTATCTTTTTTATCTATCTATATAATATACAAAATAATAGGGGATACTAATGTTAATTTTTATTCTTTATTTAAATTAAACATAATTATTCCATGTTTAATATGTCTTGTTTGTTATTTTTTCTTTGATGGAATTAGGTTTTACTATATTTTAAGGAGTTTAGATGTAAGGGTTTCTAAAAAGCTATTGGCCAAGGTAGTCTTTTTAAATATGTTTGTATCAAATATAACACCTTCAGCTGTTGGTGGGGGGTTTATACAGATATTTTATCTAAAGAAGGGTGGTGTTAATATAGGGGATGCTACTGCAGCAACAGTTATAAGAACAGTAATAACGGTTGTTTTTTTTATAATATTTGTTCCAATAGTTATTTTAACAGAAAAGAATATTAGAAATACATCCTATAATATTGGAATAATTTTCTATACTATAGTAATATTATTATTATATATATTTGTAATTTTTTTTACTGTTTATAAATCTAAATTATTTAAAAAGATAATTTTTCTGACCCTTAGAAAATTAAAAAGAAAAAAAATAATATCTAGGAAAAGGTTTAAAAAGATTAATACATTTTTTCTAAGAGAGATTTCTATATATGCTTTTAGCATGCTGAATTTTTTAAAGACAAAACCTTATTACACTATTTTATCGGTTATATTCTCAGGTCTTTTTCTATTTTCTTCATTTACTTTTTCAGTAATAATAATTAAGGGTTTAGGTTATGATATACCTATAACTTCTATTATTGCCTATCAAGTTATGGTTATGTTTTTAATGTATTTTGCTCCAACTCCTGGTTCTACAGGTATTGCTGAAGGTGCTTATTCCTTTTTATTTTCTGGATTAATTAGATCATCTGATATTGTTATAGTAACTGCAGCCTGGAGATTTTTTACTATATATATTGGTGTAATAATGGGTCTTATAATATTTTATTTTGATATAGCTAAAGGTTTTTTTAATAGTAATAAAGATGCAACCCTATAAGTTTAAGATTTTTCTATTTATAGATCTTTTCTTTGTTTTTTTGCTCATTTTGTATAGATTTTATTTGGTTTTTATAGAGGAAGATTATGTAAACCTAAATATAGAAAATGTTCAAAAGATTGAGAGAATTAAGGATAAAGATATAACCTTTGCAGTGTTGGGTAATATAAAAAACTCAATAAGTGTTTTTGATAAAAAGATAATTCCCGAGTTGAATGATAAGGATATAGATTTTGTTATATCTCTTGGCAACGCTGTTTGTGAAGGTGGTGAGGATAAATATAGACTAATCTATCGATCAATTAAAAAACTAGATATTCTTTTTATCAATGTAGTTGGTGTAGATGAAATATCCTCATTAAATGGATTGGAGAGATTTTATAGGCACTTTGGCCCATTTAATTTCTCATTTTTAGTAAATGACAATGCTTTTATATTTATAGATACAACTGGTGCTACTTCAGAGGTGTATTTAAAAAGATGGCTTTTAAATAGGCTTAATCAGTATAGCGAGTGTAAAAATATATTAATATTTATGAATAAGCCTCCCTTTTTACCTAAGGGAGAGTTATTAAAATATTTCAGTGATAATGTAATTAACAGCCAATATCTTAAAAAATTTTTCTACCACACATTACCTGACTATAATGTTGATGCTGTTTTTTCATCTAATTTAGGAGTTTTTTATAAAAAGAATATAAGGGGGGTTGATTATTATATTACAGGTGGTGCTGGTGGTTTTCTATTTGATGAGGACAGGAATTACTATCACTATTTATTAGTAAACATAGATGAGAAAGGGGATTTAACTGTAAATGTTAGAAATATTAAATATATATCTAGAGGATATATTTCAAGATTTTTGGAAAATTTATGGTTATATATACATTCAATATTTTATGTAAGTTTTGTTAATTTTATTATTATTTTAGCACTTTTATTCTTTTT
>JAXHVM010000068.1 GCA_034189185.1 Deferribacterota bacterium | reverse complement strand
AAAGAATTTTGGCGGATGTATCAAAGTGGCGAATTTATTCATTATCTAGCGCTTTGCGAAGATTGGTTTGAAGAAGCTAGTTGGCAACAAAACTTGCACGAAAAAATCAAGCCGCCTATGTCTTCACTTGGGATTATCGGAAGCGTTGTATTCCAAATGACCGAAATTTTTGTGTTTTTATCACGGCTTGGAACAACTGGTATATATGATGATGGCGTGCATGTTTTTATCATATTGCATAATACAGAAAATAGGGAACTCTGGACGGATGTCAAAGAGCTAAGATTACTCCAGTCTTATAAGTCAAAGAAACAGATGATAAAATATGGTGAAAAATTTAATAAAGAGCAGATTATGACCAATCCGAAAGACCTTGCTTTCAATGCGATAAAACATATTTTTGATGAGTTTGGCTGGCATAATCCCCCAGATGAAACGATTAAAAATTACCAAGATAAATTATTAAACGGAAGAAATTGATATAAAATCCTTACCAATCCCCCGACTTCGCAAGTCAGATTTTCCGCGTATACACGCCATTTCACGCCATCACCTCAATCCTCCGACCGAGCACTTAAGTTTAAGTGCTCTGGCCGCATCCCCACGCCATCACCTCAATTCCCCGACTTCGCAAGTCAGATTTTCCCCGTACTTACGCCATCTCAAAATCCTTCGACTTCGCAAGTCAGATTTTCCGCATCCACACGCCATCCTCTGACTTCGCAAGTCAGATTTATTTTGTAGTTTTGAATTTATAATTTCTTAATCATAGTCCCTACAATGTTTTACCAAATATTATTGCAACCTTTTATAAAATTAGTAAAATTAAACAATCAAATATTTATTAGCAATTTCACTGTATAGTTGTATATTATACAATAAAGAGGAGATCATCATATGAAACCATTAAGTTATAGAATCTTTCTAAGAAAAGAACCTGAAGGGGGTTATACAGTAATAGTTCCTTCTCTTGCAGGCTGTGTCACTTATGGGGATACAATAGAAGAAGCAATAGAGATGGCAAAGGAAGCTATTGAATTATATATAGAAAGCCTGAAAGAGCATAATGAAGAGATACCAACAGAGGCAAATGCCATCCTCTGACTTCGCAAGTCAGATTTTCCCCATACTTACGCCATCACAGCATATCCTCCGACTTCGCAAGTCAGAATGTTCATATTCTTTTTAATTAAAATATATGTAAAAAATTTAAAATATTATTTACTGAAACTAAATAACTAGTAAAAATATTAAAAACCATTAATAATTAGATAAGTGTAATCAAGCAGGAATTAAGTAGTTTAGCAAAAATAAAAATATTTTATATTATTTAAAACATTAATGGGGGTCTGGTATGCAAAAATACTTAAGCCTGTTTATTATATTTGTTTTTTTAATCCTGTTGAGTGTTAATCTATCTATAACTTATGCGAATACAGCTGTTAATTCAGCAAATGGTGTTGGTAGTGTCTCTAACACATTTTATTACAATAAAATCACAGTAAGCTCTCTAAATAATAAAATATTAAATAGTAGTGGGCAATTAGCGATAGTTGATATAAGGGATAGGGCGCTTTTTGAAAATGGCCATATTGCCAGTGCAAAAAATATAGATGCCTATTTGTTGGCAGATTTAATTACCACAACTTCATTAGATATAGCAAAGCCTCTTGTTATAGTTGGTGAAGATGCAGCATTAACAGATTTTTTTGCCAAATTAGCATCCTTTTATGGATATGAAGTGTATGTTTTAGATGGTGGCTACAAGAAGTGGGTAAATAGTGGCTATGAAATAGTTGTAGGTAGTAATGAGAAGAAAAGTGTAAGTGAGCTTGATATACAGAATTTTATAGATATAGCAAGGCAGGTAATTGATGTAACCACAACTGCCCTTGTAAATATTACGCAAAATTTAGATACCCTGGTAGCTACCAGCCCAGAAAATATGTCCTTATTGGGAGATGTTCTTAATAATATTACCACTCAGATTAATAGGCTCAGAGAAAATCCTGTTATTGCGGAGTTTTTGCCTACTGATAGTTCTTTAGGCGATGTGTTACTTGATATATTTGTTGACGATAGAGGGATAAGGAATGATGCTCATACAGAAGGGGTAGTTGATGCATTGAATGTAGTAGGTATGGGACCATCAAGGCGTGACGAAAGGCGTATGGACAGAAATGATCGATTTGCACGTAGGCAGGTTATAGGTGCTGCAAACGATTTGGTTGAAACAGGTTATAATGATGCTCTTGTTGAGGCATTAGAATTGCAGGGAGCAGATCTCTCAAGGCGTGACGAAAGGCGCATGGACAGAAATGAGCGATTTGCGCGCAGGCAGGTTATAGGAACAGCAAACGATTTGAAGGCAGAGGGATTTAATGAGGGGGTTACAGATACATTGGCGCTTCTGGGTATCGATGTATCAAGGCGTGACGAAAGGCGCATGAACAGGTCAGAAAGAAATCAAAGAAACAGTATTCTTGACGCTAAAAATGAGATTGCATTAGAGGGTTATGATAAGGGATATGAAAATGGTTATAACGATGGATATAATAAGGGATTGATGATAGGCTTAACCAGCTCTGGTATAAGTGGTTTTAGGATAAATAGGCTAGAGAGAAAGCAGAATAGGGTTTTATTTGAAAATTTTAGCTTAAGAGATAATAGACTTGAAAGAAGGATTGATAAAATAGAGGAACGTGTTGGTGCAAGAAAGCTAAGAAGGTTTAATAGACAGGAAAGGCACGATGAATTTAGAGATTATGGTATTATAAAAAAGGGTAGAACATTAGCTGATTTTTTAACAAATGGTGCTATTGTTTCAGATGCTCTCTGGGGGCTGCCAGGACTTACTTGGGGCCTAACGAGCTCATTATTGAGCTTTATTCCTTATGCTGGTCTAGTTACTCCCGTTATTGGGTTAGGTGTTAGGGTTTTAACTGGTGTAGCCAGAACTGGTGTGGGTTTTCTTGGTGATGATAGCTACAGGACGCAGTTACAGAGAGATTATAGGGTTACAAGAAATTTAAGAAATGACTTAAGGAGAACAAACAGGCAGGATAGGATAGTAGGTTTTATACCATTTGAGCGGATAAATCCCGTAGATAATCTTGTTCAAGCACATTTTGATAGGGTTAATAACAGAATAGAGAATGAACGAGGCACAAGGTTAGATCAAGTATTAGGGCAAGTATTTAGGCAGGATGCCTTAGAACAACGATTTGAACAAGATGCCTTAGATGATGTAACTATATATGGTGATAGGATAAGGGATTTTGTGGATAATTGGTATGTTAGTATGCCTCTGAATATGGGTGTAGGTCTAGGTACAAATCTAGCAATTGGTGGCATTGGAACAACAATATCGTTGCTCATTTCGCTTACAGGATATGGTGCGTTTCTTGAGCCTTTTATAAATATTGGATCAAGCTGGGCAGGAAGCTTTGCAAGTTACCTGTGGGACGTTGCCTATGGCACAGTTGCTAATGATTATGCTTCAAGGGTAAGTGAGCTCCCTAGAAGTGAAAGAAGGGATAATCGCCAGGAAAGAAGGCAGGCAAGGCAGGCAGAAAGGCAATTTGGTGTAGAGAACGTGCAGCCCAACATACTGCAAAGACTGCAGTTTGGGCCCGAAGGTGTGAATGGTGAATTGCTTTCTTCCTTACAATTTGGTCCAAGTGGCGAACCAATTGGCAACACCATTGAGATAATCAGGACAATTATTTCACCAAGTAGAGAGGAAAGACAACAAAATAGAGCAGAACGGCAAGAGAGAATGGCTGAATTTTTAAACAATATGGATGATAATATCTTTACAATCATAAATAGAATAAGAGCTGCTGTTAATTTAGAGCCTATAAGTAAGGAGGAAAGCGAACAAATTATGCATTATTTGCAAATGCAACAAACTAATTAATATGATTTAAACGGGTGGGTAGATGAGGCTATCTAATCCAGCGTGTTATGATGTAACGTTGTCAGTGTTATATCAGCTGTATTTAAAAATATTTAAAAATAACAAGAGGCTTAAGGCGATTTTTAGTGCATATAATAAATAACTGAGGGTATAAAAATGAGAATACTTAAAGCTTTTTTTATAGTAATGGTACTTTTTTTAGTAGTTTTTCAAAATGCTCTGTTTTCTATAGAAAAAGAGGTAAATCAAGCCAGTGCATATTTTGAACAGGGTGTTGACTATTATAGTTCAGGTGACTATGAACAGGCGCTTTCTTATTTGACAGCTGCAATACAGGCAGATAATACACTTATTGATGCCTATTATTATCGCGCAAGAGTGTATATGGAATATTACAAAGATTATGATAAAGCAATAGCCGACTTTAATAAAATTGTATCAATGGATCAAACAGACTTTGAATCATATTATCTGTTAGGTGCATGCTATTTCAATAAAGGTGATAAAAACAATGCCCAGGCAAGTTATAATAACGCTATTAATACGTATATCAGCTTATTAAATCAAAATACCAGCCAACCTGCAAATGATATTACAAACCAGGTAAAACAGAGATTGCCATATTACGATGTTTTATCTATCTATTATATGGATCTTCTCTGGAATTTAGGGCTACTATAAAAATTGCAAAAACAGAATATCCTCTGACTTCGCAAGTCAGATTTTCCGCATATACACGCCATCACAGCACATCTCCCCAATCCTCCGACTTCGCAAGTTTTAAACTATTTTCTGTTTTTTCTCTTTTTCTAGTCTTTTGTATTATCTTATCATCTTTTGTCTTTAATTAGTGATAACCAGATTAAAATGTGAAATAATCTATCTGAAGCATCACGACCAAAAAATTTCTTTTTATCAAAACCATGAGCAAAGTCATTTCGTAAATTCATTCCAAGTTTTTCTATAAGCACCAATCTAAAATAAAAAAGTGTATCACATCCATATTTTGAAAATATATTATTGATAATTTCTGCGTTTTTCTTATTCCATAATATTTTAGTAAGGGTGAGCCGATTAAAGCCACCATCCTTATCATCTCGGATTAGCCATACGCTATTTGTAATTCTCATCAATTCTCTAAATCCGCTTTCTATAACAGGATTCAAAAAATGTGAAGCAGCTAGGTAATCATTGTCCCAATATGCAGAAATTGTCCTTTTTAGATATTCCTTATTTTCATTTTTAAAAACAACAGATTTTTCAAAATAATCAATGATTTTTTGCTTTGAAAAACGTTTTTTTAACTCTTTCATTGTAAGCGAGAGGAAAAATGAGCTAAATTGTATATATTGCTTAGCGTAGCTTTTGAAATGATTTTCATAATCTTTTTCCAGTGTAGAAAGTTCAGCAATTGGTATGCCATCATCAGAAATAATTTGTGTTGAGCATAAAAATTGTATAGGATATTCATTAGAAATATCATCTAATTGTTTTTTTACAGTATCTTTTATAGGCAGGTTATATATAGCTATTCTTGCCATAATGATATCTAATTTATTGTTTTCGTTTTTGCCAAAGATTGCTTTCAAAAAATCATCAATATCTTTCTGTTTTATTTCTGTTGTTGCGGAAATTTCTTTGAGAGAATTATTCCAATCCAAATCAAGTTGCCCGATCTCTTGAAAAAGTCTTTTTCTTGCCATTTCTGCTTCCGCAAAACAACTTGCATATTTCTTGTATATCTCAACTATTTCTTCATAGGCACGTGATTTTAATAATGCATCGGAGTTTATACGCTTATCTGCTTTAAAAGATTTTTCCAAAACTTCCAAAACGCGCATAAGGTTTTTTTCATCTTTTTCATTTGCATAATATTCAGCAAGAAGAGAGACAACATTTTCTGTAAGCCAGGTGTCTTTTTCAACTCGTTTCAACCTATTCTCTAAATCTTTAACCAATCCTGCTTTTTCTGTTTCATTAAGTATAATTTTTTTACCAAAATCCAAAATAAGCCATTTAAAAGAAAAACCCCACAACCCGGGCTCGTCATCAGTTGCCACTCTTTTCTCAAGATTGATTATTACTTCTTTTAATATGGCGATTTTATCTTGATTATTTATTTTTATAGCTAAATCTAACGCTCTTTTGATTTTCGTCTTGCAATCATGTGGGCTGGCTAACGATTTTTCACAAATCGCAATGTTTGAATCAATGACTATATGGAATAAATCAATGTGAGCATTTTTGTTTGTGACTTTTTTCGAAAAATCAACAACTAAATCAGCATAACGTGATGAGAAAATTGGATTTATACTTTCTTTTGCTCGCTTCGTCCAATATTCCAGTATTTTCTGATCTACTTGCTTTATACTCGGGTATTCCACCATTTGCCCTTTTTCTCTTGGTAAAACAAACATTGGCCCGTAATATGTTTCCCAACCTGTGTCATCATTTTGATAATCAGCCATAAAATCAAAAGCTATTTGTTCAGTCATGTCTTCTTTTGTAAGTTTGTAATTTTTGTTTTTCTTAATAATGTTTTTTATTTCTTGAGAAATTTCATGTTCGCAAAGATAAGGATTTAGGGCTTTCTGGTCTTGATTCAATTCATCAAGATATTTTTTTATGTCATCGTTAAGCATTTTGTTTTATAAAATTATTGAATATATTTTTAACAACATTAATATATTTTTTATCTTTTTCAATTCAAAAAATCTATTTGTCATTTAAAAATTAAAAGTGCCATCCCCCGACTTCGCAAGTCAGATTTTCCGCATATTTAAGCCATCACAGCACACTTAGCTCTCAATGCTTGACGTTAAGACTTTCTTGAACTTTATTCTAAGAATCTGTATATTTTAAATATGAAAAAAGATATTGATATTGAAAAACTCAAAGAAGAAATTGTTGAGCGTTTAAAGCCACTAAATCCTGATAAAATTATACTGTTTGGTAGCTACGCTTATGGTACTCCTGATGAAGACAGTGATATTGACCTTTATGTTGTAACAAATGATGATTTTATCCCTAAAAATTATAATGAAAAAATGGAAGTATATTTAAAAATCGCAAACTATATCCAGGACTTTCTTCAGGAACATCCTACAGATTTAATTGTTCACACGAGAAAAATGCATGAAAAATTTAAGGTTGTGAACAACTCATTTTCAAGGGAAATTTTACAAAAAGGGCAATTACTGTATGAAAGAGAACATAATAAAAGACTGGCTTAGATCTTCCTATAGTGATTTAGTATTAATAGTAATCCCCCGACTTTGCAAGTCAGATTTTCCGCGTACTTACGCCTTTTCATGACATCTCCCCAATCCTCCGACTTCGCAAGTCAGATTTTTATCTCAATCATCTAATGTTCAAGATTTTAAATTAAGTGCCCGTAAATTCTCTTTACATTATCAAAATAAATCTAAATTATAATCTAGGAGATAAGAAACTATGTCAAAATTTATAGATGAACTACAGCTTGCTGAAGAAGATCGAGAAAAAATAAAAAAGTTGTGGGAAAAATTTCGATGCTATGCTGATTCACATTTTCAAACTGAACTTAAAACTAATTTCTATCAAAGAACATGGGAAATGTATGTCGGAAATGTTCTTTTAGAAAAGAAACTAGAAATACAATCAAAAAAATCAAAAAATGAAGGCCCTGATTTTGTAATTGACGAGATAGCATATATTGAATGTGTAGCACCTACGAAAGGTGATCCGACGAAAGCAGATTCTGTGACAGAGCCATTTGAAGCCGATACACTCGATGAGATAAAATTTCAAGAATTGCCAGTTGATAAAATAATTTTACGAATAACACAAGCAATAAAAGGCAAACAAGACCAATATAATAAGTGGAAATGCAAAAATTGGTTTAATGAAAAATTACCATTTATTATTGCTGTAAATATAAGTGCTCTTGGATATAGTGAAAGCTCAAGTATACCATATGTACTAAAAGCATTATTTGGCATTCAGCACGAACAAATAAATATAAAAACTGGTGAAATTAGTGTTTCTATTAGAAGCGAAATCACAAAATCAAGCGGCAAACTCGTACCTGTAAATTGTTTCAAAAGCACTGATTTTGAATTTGTAAGTGGTGTTTTATATTCTAATAAAAGAGTTTTAAACCACCCAGAGAATATTGGCGAAGATTGCATTTTTGTTAATAATCCATTTGCGGTTAATCCTGTTGATGAATCATTTGTTAAATTATTCAAGAATTGGACTGCAGTTAAAAATAATGATGAAATAATAATAAAGAAAAATTATCAACCACAATAATACCATCCACCGACTTCGCAAGTCAGATTTTCCGCATAAATAAGCCATCTCATCATCCCCCGACCGAGCACTTAAGTTTAAGTGCTCTGGCCCCATCCTCCGACTTCGCAAGTCAGATTTTCCCCATCCTCACACCATCTCATCATCCCCCGACCGAGCACTTAAGTTTAAGTGCTCTGGCCCAATCTCCCCTGCCATCCTCTGACTTCGCAAGTCAGATTTTCCCCGTATTTACGCCATCACAGCACACCACACCCATTCTCCGACTTCGCAAGTCAGATTTATTTTGTAGTTTTGAAATTATAATTTCTTGATCATAATCCCTACAATGTTTTACCAAATATTATTGAAACCTTTTATAAAATTAGTAAAATTAAATAATCAAATATTTATTAGCAATTTCACTGTATAATTGTATATTATATATAAAGAGGAAATCATATGAAACCATTAAGCTATAGAATTTTTCTCAGAAAAGAACCTGAAGGGGGTTATACAGTAATAGTTCCTTCTCTTGCAGGCTGTGTCACTTATGGGGATACAATAGAAGAAGCAATAGAGATGGCAAAGGAAGCTATTGAATTATATATAGAGAGCCTGAAAGAGCATAATGAAGAGATACCAACAGAGGAAGGAACGTTAGAATATACTCTAATGGTAGAGGCTCGTGGCTAAACTACCATCCCTAACACCACAGGAAATTATCAAGATACTTGAAAAGAAGGGATTTGTATTGGATAGGATTAAAGGAAGCCATCATATTTACTACCAACCTGAAACAAAAAGAAGAGTTGTTGTACCACTTCATAAAAGAGATTTACCAAAGGGAACTATGCTTGAAGTTTTAAAACAAGCAGGTATAAGCAAAGAAGAGTTAAGAGATCTACTATAGGTTCAACTCCATCCAATCCTCTGACTTCGCAAGTCAGATTTTCCCCGTATTTAAGCCATCACAGCCCATTTCCTGAATATTTTCCAATTTCACTAGTAGAATTTTAAATTGAACACAGGCAAAATATGTAAATAAAAATATGAACCTATTCTTCGAAGGTTAAATGTTTGATAAGACCTAGTTCTCTTTGATAGTCTTTTCTATTATCAACAAATTCTTTATAATCCTTCATATCAATATCTAGATATTTGTAATAATTACATATTTTGTCATTACTTATATTTAAATATTCTAAATAAGATGAATATGGCCAATCCTCAGGATTTTTAACAATTCCAGCTGTTGTTGGATTTAAATGGACATATCTTGTTAAGTGCAATAATTGTTCATTGCTATCTACTAAAACATTTTTAAATCTACCTTGCCAAAGAGGGCCACTTCTTTCATTTTTTATATTGTAATAACGTGTATAGCTATTTAAAAGTTTCCTTAAAAATATAAAGATACCATTATCAACTAACTGTTTCAAAACTAAATGTATGTGTGTTGGCATAATACAATATGCAATAATATCTACAACTAATTTTTTACTATTAAGATCATATTTTGATATAAAGGTATTTTTATCTCTTAATTTACAGTAAGCAGCAAAATTAAAGGGGAGTGTTTCATAAATATAATATTTAATTGCCTCAATTAAACGTATATAATCGCTATTTTCCTTAAATACTACGTTCTTATCAATGCTCTTTGTAAAAATATGGTATACGCAATCTGTAGCCAAAGGTACTTTTCTCATCTTTATATAAATAACAAAAAGTCACCGACTTCGCAAGTCAGATTTTCCCCGTACTTACGCCATCACAGAATCCCCCGACCGAGCACTTAAGTTTAAGTGCTCGGTCGGGAGATTGCCTATTTTGTTAGATAAAATTTGA
>JAXHVM010000067.1 GCA_034189185.1 Deferribacterota bacterium | reverse complement strand
AACAGAGGATGCTATTTTAAATAAAGCTGATCCAATCTTAATATTTGATAACAAGAAAGAATCAGCATAAAAAATTTTAAGGGGTGATATGTTGGCAGTTAACGCTATAGTAAAAGTAAGAAATAATAATGTTGATGGGGCATTAAAACTTTTAAAGAAAAAGATTGAAAGAGAAGGACTTATTAAAGAGATAAAAAGACATACTTATTATGAAAAACCTACTGAAATAAAAAGAAAAAAGATATTAAAGGCAAAAAGAAAACATCAGAAATTGATGCGCAAGCTTAAACAAAAGCAAAAATATATTTAAAGAAATATTAAGGTTATTCTTTATTACATAAATAAGCGCTGTGTATTCTTTGTTTAGCTATCTTTTCACAGCTGATATTATATAGCTTAACAACATTATTTATGTGGCTGGGCTTTGTAACAATAAAGACTTTTTCATTTTTCTCGATAATTTTTGTTAAGCTTTTTTTGTCTAATATATAATGTTTTTTATACATGCTATCATCCTCAAACTGTATCTCCCTTTTAGGATAAAAGGCTGTGATATTTAGCTTATTTCTATAAAATGATATTGAAGGTATAAAACATTTATAGGTGATAACCTCATATTTCCTATTTGAATCTAAATTATTTATTACTGATGACATACTCTTATATCCTGTTATTTGATCGCCTATATAAGGGCACAGTATATATGAGAAAAACATCATAATTAAAAGCATGCAAGCTGCATTAAAAGCAAAATAATCTTTAAATCTAATAGTAGATAAAAAAGCTAATAATATAGTTAAAGCCCAAAATGATATAATTAAATAAAGTGTTAAATTAAAATTGTTAATACCATAAATTGAAATAAATAATATTAATAAAAAGATATTTGACATTAAAAGAATTAGATAAGAAAAATAATTGATAAATTTGTCTTTAAATTTGTAATATACAAAAGATGCTATAATTGAAGCTAAGCTGTAAAAGGGTAATATATAGGTTATTAGTTTTGCGCGATTTAGTGAAAGTATAATAAAAGGTATCAATATATATGCATATAATATATAGATTCTATTTGGGATGTTCTTTCTTTTTACAAGACCTTTGATTAGATATAATATATAGGGGAAGAAGGTTATTAAAAAGGTGGGCACAAAATAATATATAGGCGCATCTTTATTAAATTTGTTATCCTTTAGTCTGTGAAATATTTGATCAACAACAAAATAGTTTAAAAGTTCAGGAATTTTTAGAGTGACTATTATATACCATGGAAAAGCAACAATACTAAATATTATAAAACCAATAGAAATTTCTTTTAGATTAAAAACGCACTTGTGGCTATCACTAAAAACCTTGATTATATAAAAAGGAATAAGTGTAAATATAAAAACAACTGGCCCCTTAGTTAGAAAGGCTAAGCCCAGAAAAAAAGCAAGAAAATATGCGTTGAGACTACTTTTTTTATGGTAGATCTGCCTAAATAGAAAATAATATGAGAGGGTTGCAAAGGCTGTTAGATAAATATCAGTGGCAAGTACCCTTGAGAATATTAAAAATAAGAGTGATGACGAGGAGAATACTACTGATAAAAAAGCAAAATAATCATTATCAAAAAATAATTTACTTAAAAAATAAACAGTAATGAGAGTTATTAAAGAAAAGATCACCCCAAAAAATCTTAAACCAAAGGTGTTTACACCGAATATTTTCATTCCTGAAACCATCATCCAATATGAGAATGGTGGTTTGTGGAAGTGCTTTATTCCCTCAAAGGTCGGGGTTATATAATCTTTATTAACATACATCTCCCTTGAGATTTCGGCATATCTACCCTCTGTTGTTTCAAATAGGGGGGCACTACCTGTTCCAATAAAAAGATATAATGTTAGAAATATTAAATATATTATAACATAGTGTTTGTATTGCACCAATACCTATCTACTCTTCTCTATAAAACGTTGCCAATCTTGCATAAATCTTTCTATTCCAATATCTGTTAGGGGGTGTTTTAACATCTGCCAAAAAATATTAGGTGGCATAGTAATTATGTCTGCACCTGCATTGATAGATAAAACCACGTGGTTTATATTTCTAACACTTGCAACAATAACCTCACTGTTAAATTTGTAGGTATTAATCATTTCCTTTATTTGCAAGGCAAGCTCCATACCATCAGAGCCGATATCATCTAGCCTTCCAACAAAGGGGCTTAAATATGTAGCTTTTGCTTTACATGCAAGAAGTGCTTGGGTTAGTGAAAAAATTAGTGTCATATTTACTGGTATACCCATTTGAACAAGCTCATTTGTTGCTATCAGTCCATCTGTTGTAAAGGGTATCTTAACAACTATATGTTTACTTATAGAGGATAGCTTTGTTGCTTCATCTATCATATCCTTCGCATTAGTTGATACGACCTCAGCACTTACCGGACCTTTAACAATATCACAGATTTCTTTACAAATATCATTAAAATTACCAGATTCTTTGGATATTAGCGTTGGATTAGTTGTAACACCATCTAAGAGGCCTATATCTTTAACCTTTTTTATTTCATTGATATTTGCAGTGTCTAAAAAAATTTTCATTAGTCCTCCCTTTGCTTAGACTTGTTTTCTCTCTTTTTCTCTTCTATGAATTTTTTTTGGCATGCTTCAGAACAGAAATAATAGATATTATCAAAATATTTTACTTTATAAGGGGTGTCTTTATTAATATATGTGCCGCACACATGATCTTTTACTAAATCAACTGTTTTATCAGGTATTTCTTTTTTACCTTTTCTTTTTTTAAAGTATAAGTAAGCAACTAATGATATTATGATTAATGTAAAGAGTTTAAACATTTTTGTATTGCCTATTATTTCTCTTATATGGATAGATGTAAATAGTTTTTAATAGCCCTTCTCCACTACTTTCCGATTTAACACCTCTTTTGCTTTTTATATAATCATGTACAGCTTTTCTCAGTATTGGGACCATAGGATTTAATTTTTGTCTTCTACCAGTAGAAAGTACATAGCTGATCTTTGCATCTATTTTATCTTTTGCATTTGTCAAAAATTTTTGTCTATAGCCTTCAACATCAACGCTGACATTTATTTTTGAGTCACAATTCTTCAGCATTTTATCTAAAATGTGTTGAATTGCATCGAGATGTTGTGCATTTTTGCCTATTATAATATTAGCTTCTTTTGATAAGATATTTATAATAAATTCATTTTTATTCATTGTAGTCTCAAATGCAAAATCATCAATATTCATTAACTTTAGAATTTCTCCTAATAGGATTTTAGATTTTCTTTTAATAAACTCCTCATCATCAACAGTTATTTTTATCTTTGTAGTTTTTTTCCCAAAACCTAAAAAACCCTTGCTACCATTATCTATAATTTCATAGCCTACAATAAAATCTCTTGAATAACCACTTTTTACAATAAAATTGTTAAGAGCTTCTTCAACAGAAGTGTCTTCTAATTCAAATGTTTTCATAGTATACCTCATTCTAATTTTTTATTTAGATACATTTGATGTATAATTGTTAATATATTGTTAACGAGCCAATAGATAACAAGGCCTGATGGAAAATTGATGAATAAAAAAGTAAAAATTATAGGCATGAGCATAAAGATTTTTTGTTGTGTAGGATCAGCTGTTGAGGGAGTCATTTTTTGTTGAGCAAACATTGAAAGCCCCATTAAAATAGGTGTTATATATAGGGGGTCTTTTTGAGAAAGATCGGTAATCCACCATATGAAAGGTGAATTTTTAAGCTCAATTGATACTAGTAGCATCCTATATAGGGCTATAAATATTGGTATTTGTATTAAAAGTGGTAGACAGCTGCTCATTGGGTTGACTTTATGCTTTCTGTATAACTCCATAACAGCGGCATTCATTTTCTGAGGATCACCCTTATATTTATTTCTAACTTTAGTGATCTCAGGTTGAACTTTTTGCATTTTTTTCATTGACTTCATACTCATGCTGTTTAGTGGGAGTGTTAATAATTTTAAGATTAATGTGAGCAATATTATTGCAACGCCATAATTATTAAAGATGTTATTGAAATATATAAGTACTTGTAAGAACGGTATCGCCAAAAAGAAAAATATTCCAAAATCAACACTTTTTTCTAGATTTAAACCTAGAGACTTGAGAAGGTTGTATTCCTTTGGACCGACATATATTTTATATTTGATATTTTTCTGACTGTTTGGGTTAATATCTATTATTTTTTTTGCTTCTAAGATTGCAGAATCTTTATATTTATCCATTACTGCTTTATTGTAAGTGCCGTCGATAATTGATAGCAAAAAATACTTTGATGTAAAACCAAACCACAGAGGATTTGTTATCTCTATATTATCTTCTATATCATCTTCTTTTTCCTTGAATAATTTTTTTCCATTATAAGCTATGAGGCCACTAAAAATAAATTTACTCTCATCAAATCCTTCCCCAAGACCTGGTCCAACATTAATATTGTAATCTAGTTTTTTTGTTATATTTGAATTATTAATTATACTATCTTCTACCTTAATAATAAAATCATTATTTTTAATTGAATAAGTTCTTTTTATAAGAATATTACTATTTTTATATATTAAATCTATACTTGTTATATTTTTAGCTTTAGTAATATTTTCAATTGAAGGGGTTCCAAAGTTATTATGTGAGATATAATCTTTATACTTACTTTTGAAAACAACAGGTTCAACTAGTTTATCTTTATAGCTAAAGATCTCTATGCTGTTTATAAAGCCAGTTTCTTTATTAATAGCTAATCTAAGGTGCTTATTGTTGATATGTAGGAGATCTGCTTGTTTTATTTCATAGGTTTTTGTGGGACGAGCAATCTTTTTTGTTTCTGGCTCATATGCATTTGTGTTATTTTTGTTTGTTTTATTATTTATAGTGTCTTTAGTTGGTGTTATGTTATCAGGACTGTAGAATATCTGAAATAATATTAGTACAAGCAAACTTAAAACTACTGCTATAATTGTTCTTTTTTCCATTTAATATATTCCTCTCTATTTACTGGGTCATATCCTCCATAACTAAAGGGGTTGCAACGTGCTATTCTCCACATAGCTAGCAAGGTACCTTTAAATATCCCTTTATTTATTATCGCTTCTTTTGCGTAATCTGAACAGGTTGGATAATATTTACATCTTTTTCCTAAAAAAGGAGAAATGCAATATTTATATAAATTAATATGAAATATTATTAATTTTATTAAACAAATCTTTAACTTCATATGCAATATCATTATAAGCAGTATTTAGTGTACTATGTCTAGCAATAATTAACATTTCTAGATCATTTTCTATTATATGTTTATGAAGCCTATAGGCCTCTCTTAATAGTCTCTTTACCTTGTTTCTCTTAACTGCTAGTTTAGCTATTCTCTTACTAACTATAAAGGCAACCCTTCTTTTTTCTGCTTTTTTATAGTATAAAATGACATATTTTCCTATTAGTTTATTGCCATTTTTAAACAACTCATTAAAGGTATTCTTGTTTTTTATGGTTTCACTTTTTTTTAACGAAAACTGCATCTATATAGAAAGTTTTTTTCTGCCCTTTGCACGTCTTCTCTTTATAATATTTCTTCCTGAACTAGTTTTCATTCTAGCTCTAAAGCCATGTCTTCTTTTTTGCTTTAGATTTGTCCTGTTCTTCAATGTTAATCCCTGCGCCATTGATTCCCCCTATTTTGATTATCTTTTAACCTAATATATTTGTTTAGTGGTTGTGAATTATATAGATAGCTTATAAATTTGTCAATCTAATTTCACAATTATGCTTGACAATAAATAGAATATTGTATACATTTTAATTTGATAAATAATTTATTATATTTTTAAACTGTAAAAGTTAATATTTAATTGAGTTTTATTTTAAAAGGCAATGTATTTATTAGATGTTTTATTTAATAACATTAAGGAGGTGATTATGAAAAAGAAGATTTTGCTAGCACTATTTTGCACGTTTTTCCTCTTGTTTCTGACAACAAGCAGCTATTCAGCCGAAAAAAATCCAACTAGCATACTTGTTAAGGACATCAATCAACAAGAGGTGTTGCAACCAAAAGACCAGAATATGACAGTTCCTTCTCTGGAATTGCTGGCTATGGTTTTTGATGCACTGGGACCATTAATATTTTCCTTTGACAACAATTTTATGAATTCAACGGTTTTGGGACCAATGGGTTTGTATGTGTTGCCCCGTTTTAATGAATTGGTAAGGGCACTTGTTGATCCAATCCAAGAGTACTATGTTGGGCGTGCGCTTACAGATTTGCCAGCCCCTCAGATTGCAGAAGAGCTAAATACCCGCGGAGATTACTATACTGTAATTGATGATAGGGCTGCCTTTGAGTTTGGTGGATTTCATGCAACTGGAGCAACAAATGTACCCCTTGGTAGTGTTAGAACAGCGTTAATGATGGGTAAATTGCCAGATGGAACTGATCTCACCGGTAAACGTTTGATAACGATGTGCGCTTGAGGGATCAGAAGTGGGCTAGCAGGTATGCTAGCAAATGCATATGGTTATGATGTTTATAACCTAGATGGTGGTTTGGGTCAGTGGTTAGCAGCTGGCTTAACTGTAGAAGGGAATAATTTAAACCCAACAAACGACGAAGATATTTTAAAGAAAGGCTTTAAAGCCCCGCTAAACTTAAATAAAGAGACTTATTCAATTAAATCAGTTATTAAGAGGCTTAATGATATTGCATTGCGTTATAATATACCACGTGACCTTCAAATTGATGAATTTAACAATTTGTTAGCTAAATTAGGTATCGATAAAAGGCTAGAGGAAGAGAATTTTAAGATAATTATGCAGCAAGCAAATACCACACCTTTAATTACAAATATGGTTAGAATGATGCTCAATAGTTTGGTTGTTCCCTTTCTAACAAGAAATATTCCAGAAGAGGCCTTTGATGAGGCAGCAAAAGAAAGGCTATCTAGCGCAGTAGAGGGTTTAAGTAGTGGTATGGGGTTTTTAACTGCCCATATAATATCTGGTAGAATGCCATTAGCAATATCTCCTTTTGGTTTGGCAGAATTAGTTGAAGAAAATAATGGCAATGTTCAACTAGTAGATGCAAGAAGTCAGATTGAATATGAGGGTTATCATGTTCCTGGTGCTATAAATGTATTTTCTGATAGCAGTGAGTTTATAGATCTATTAAGCTCTAATAGGCTTGATAAATCTGCGCCAACTGTATTTTTATGTAATAGTGGTGCAAGAGCATCTGAGGCTGCATTTATAGCAAAAGATTATGGTTTTGAAAATGTTTATGATCTGGCAGGTGGCACTGTTAATTGGACTGCTGCTGGTATGCCAACTATTTTGAAATCAGCTCAAGCTATAGATGCCAGTGATCAATCAGATTCTAGTGAAATATATCAGGTTGAGGTAGAACCTGGTGCACTTGCCCCACCCATGGGAGAAATAGTATCTCAGCCTTCTGAGGAGGGTGGTGTGGAAGCTCCAGGTGGATTGGAACCCCTTGTTCCAGAAGCTGGTTTTGGGGCAGGTTGTTAACTAAATAAGTAAAATAGTTAAATAAAAGCTGGGAGAGCTATACAACTCTCCCAGTTATTTTTTTGTTTTAATTTAATTTATTCTTTAAGCTTTTTTATAATTTCTTCAATCTGTGTAGTAGAAAGGAATCCAAAGTGTATATTGTAAAGAGAGCCATCAGGCTTATAGATTGCGCTTATTGGGATACTCATAATGTTGAATTTCCTTTGTAGTTCTTCATTTGCTAAATATACAGGATAATTGATACCCATGTCATTAATAAAGGTAAGTGCAGATTTAGCATCTTTATCTAGTGATAATCCTATAATTGTTAGATTATTTTTATGTTTATTAAACATGTTTATAAAACCAGGGATTTCTTGCCTGCATGGTGGACACCATGAGGCATAAAAGTTAGCTATCACAATCTTTCCTTTTTCTTTTGCTATTATTTTATCATATTCATTTGTACCTATTTTATTTAATTTAATTTTTGTGTGATTATTTTTAGTAATATTGTCCTCTCTAATATCTTTTGATTTTTCATTCTCTGAATTAGAGCATGCAAAAATTACAATGATTAAAAACAATACTAAAGAATTTTTAAGCAAAAGCTTCATTTATACCCCCTTTACAATTTTTGGCAAAATATCTTCTAATTTATTTTTATCTATATTTATAACATTATTAATGCTGTCATCATCACAAATATTCCCCCTTTCTAACATCCTTAGTTGATCACATGTTATTGGATATATTGAAAACCTTTCAAGATGTCTTGTAATAAAATATATAATAGGCATTGGTAGTGGCAACAATAATCTTTTAAATCCTAAATTTTTATTTATTAGTGATAAAATCTCTTTATAAGTATAAACCTTTGGGCCACATAAGGGGTAAGTAGCCCCAATAGTTTTTTTGTTGTCAATGGAGTTGATAAAATATTTAACAACGTCTTTTACGTATATAGGTTGATAAGGATATTTCCCGTGACCAAAGTAAAAAAAGAGAGGCGTCCTTTTCATTAACTTGGAAAGCAAAGAAATAAAAGCATCACCAGCACCAAAGATTACAGATGGCCTAAAGATTGTAAAATCTAAATTGTTATTTTTCACAATCTCTTCTGCTTTATATTTTGTAAGGTTATATTTTAATGATAAATCCTTTTCAATACCATTTGCTGACATTTGTATAAATCTATTAATACCAGCTTTTTTTGCAAGGGTTACAAGATTGTTGGTGGCTTCTATATGGGCCTTATCAAAGGTTATCCCCTTTGCAGGATATTCTCTTATAATTCCTATTAGATTGATAATTACATCAATATCATTAAGAGCATGTTCATAACTTTTTATATTTATTGCATCTCCTTGAATAACTTCACAATTTTTATTTTTTATATTAATGTTGCTACTATTTCTTGATAATACTTTAACAAGATAACCACTATCAACTAAACCTTTTAAGAGGTAGCTACCAACAAAACCACTTGCCCCTGTTAGAAAAATTCTTTTATACATATTATAGATTTTATAATTATTATAAAAATAATCTATAGTAAACTATCCCCAAATATTCATGTAAAGCTTTAACGCTATTATGTAGAGTATTGATATTTGGTAGAAATGAGAAAGTTGTTACTGGTGTACTTTCAATTAAATAGTTTACAGGATAGGGCATTGTTTTGACACCAAATTTTTTAAAAGAATAAATTGCTCTAGGCATGTGGTAGGCAGATGTTATTAATACAGGATTTTTAAACACCATTTTTTCAATGATTTCAGATACTGCTTTAGCGTTTTCATAGGTATTTATACTTTTTGCCTCAATAATAATACTATTTCTATTAACGCCAAGATCATATAGATATTTTGCCATTATATAACCTTCAGAATGAGAAGCTTTTTTTATGGGGGATTTTCCACCAGTAGTTATTATAGGTTTTTTATATTTTTTATATAAAAAATATACATTAATTAGTCTTTTTAGTGATTCTGGTGATAATGTTGCAGAATAGGTTTTATTATTTTTATTTTCTATTAAACCCCCTCCTAAAACAATATAAACATCACCCTTAGCAAGGTCATTCAAGTTAGGCTCGTAACTATTTTCTAATGGTTTTATTAAGTAGTTTGATAACACAGGCACTGATAGGCTATATAAAAGAATAATAGTAATGCCTATAATATACCTAGCTGGTTTTATTTTAAAACTAAATATAAACGCAATCAGTAATAACAATATAAAAAAACCAGGAGGTAACAACATTTGTGCTAAAAATTTTTCAAAATAAATCATCTAATCCCCAATAGAAGCTGTATTGCTAGATGTGCTTGCATTGAAGCAGCAACGTTTACCCTTGATGCCATTAATCCCTGGCCAACTTTTGCCTCCGATATAAAATCCCCAATTAAATATAGATTATTTGATATTTGTTGAATTGTTATATCCTCTGCATTTGATAATCCAGCAACACCTGAAACGCCAATTATTTTTTTATTTGGGAATAGCCTTATACATTTATTTATAAACATTGTTTTTGCTTCCTTTTTATCAAATGCTTCAAGTATAATATCAGAGTTTTTACAAAATTTTTCTATATTTCCCTCATCTATTTTTTCGTTATAGGTAGTGTATTTTAGGTAAGGATTTATTTTATTGAGCGTCTCTTTTAAAGCGTTTGTCTTTGCTAGCCCAATTTGACCTATAAAATAGTACTGTCTGTTTAAATTAGATGGCTCTACAATATCATAGTCAACTAATATTAATGTTCCAACTCCCATCCTGGCTAATATTGCCGCACAGTTTGAGACA
>JAXHVM010000066.1 GCA_034189185.1 Deferribacterota bacterium | reverse complement strand
TGATGATCTTATGTTTGCTACTCTAGATCCTGTCTCTAAGAGATTAAGATTTCCAAAAGATAATAATATTATAATTAATGATACTGTTGGTTTTATAAAAAATCTACCTATAGACCTAAGAGGAGCTTTTAAATCTACTTTAGAAGAACTATATGAATCAACAATTTTACTTCATCTTGTTGACATATCGAATGAACAGTATGAAAAGCAAATAAAAGATGTTAATACTATTTTAGAAGAATTAGATATGCATGAAAAAGAACAATTGCTAGTTTTCAATAAAATAGATTTAATAGATGAAAATACGCTGTTAAAAGTTAAAAGAAGATTTAAAGATAGTATTTATATATCTGCCATCAACAAGAACTCCTTTGATGAGCTACTTAACAAAATATTTTATTGCCTTTTCTTAGCAAAAAAAGATATCCCTAGTTACAATAAAGATTACGTAATTAATTAATTTTAACTATTAATCAATTTAGAAGCACTTACTATAATAATAAATAAATTATAATAACTATAATATTATATAAGAAAAGAAGGTAAGCCACCCTTTAAAAGGCTAGACTTCTCAATTAAAATTATGCCAAAGCATTTTTTATTTTTTAAAATTTGCAATATTAGAAAACAAAATATTTACTTGTAAAAAAATCATAAATGTCTAACTAGCTGCATTCCCAGCTGGACTTTTCTTTGCCTCTTTTGGCTTTTCTTTTGTATCCTTTACCTCTTTTTTGTCTATTTTTTCATTCTTTGTAGGATTTTGGGCTGAAGCATTCCTTTTATAGTCTGTTGCATACCAACCACTGCCCTTTAATATAAAAGATGAGAGTGATATAATTCTAACTGACTTGCCACCACATTCTGTGCACACTTCAGTCTTTTCATCACTATTTATACTCTTAAGAAAACTACTAACCTTACCACACTTTGTACACTTATATTCATAGATAGGCATCTTTTCCTCCTCTATTCTTTAATTATAATCTTCTAATTAAAACATTATAGGATAATTGGATTAAAATTCAATAAATAATTTTTAGTAATCTTTTAGTTTTATTTTTACGCCTTTAGCTATTTTATATCTGCTAATTAACCTATCAATATTATCCTCGGCCTGTGGGATATATGTTTTTTTAAATTTATTATCTTCATAATTAATATAAGAATACTTTAACGTTAAGCCATTAATATGTTTTTTATTAATATAAATATAATTATCTTTATCTTTCTTTGCTTTATTTTTATTAAAATTAGGGTTTATTGCAAGATCTGAGACAAGATAATTATCTATAAACTTAATATTTTTACTAGTGACACCTTCAATAAATTTATCAAATAAATTATTATAGTTATTATCTAAAGCTATATTTAATTCACTTGCTAACTTAGCTAAGTATTTAACTTCGCAACCTAATTCACTATCCCCTTTAATTAGTTCATCAGCCTTTACTATTCTTCCATCTAAAGTAATATAGCTTCCTCTTTTTTCGTAATATGATCTAACAGGTAAAATTATATCTGCTAATTTATTAAAGTCATTTAAAAACAGATCCAAACAAACCTTGTGTCTAACCTTTTCTATGCCATCAATTAGCTCTTTTGAGGCACTTAAAAATTTATAGGGATAAAAATTAGCCCAAATAATATGCTTTATTTTGCCATTCTTTAAATCATCTAGCAATTCGCTTACTGAGTATTGATTACTATAAATACCCTGCAAAAGAATACTTCTAAAGTTTCCTTTGTTTAAACCAGTTTGTAATGAGATTATATTATCTAAACCTATAAAATTAGTAATGTCAAATAAACTACTAAAATCGTCCCCGCATTGTATATATTCATCCCCAACAATTAGTGAAACATTTTTAGCATTTTTTATAAGCTCCCTTATTTCATTATAACCTTTCTCAGAGCTATTAATTATATTGTTGATCGCCTTTGTAAAATCTGCATACTCTACTAATATTGAATGATCAACAAAATTGTCATAATCATAATTTTTTATACCTATCGTAACTATTTTAGTCTCACCTTTAACAACTGCATCCATAATATTCCATTTTAAACCCTTGAACTCTCTTGAGAGATCAGCTCCCAATAGTATAATTAAATCGGAATTAGATATATCACCTATCTTCCCTTTAGCTAAATAAGTACCATATAAATCTTTGTAAGTGCCAAGGAAGCCATTATCACAAAACTCTACATCAGAGATTATTTTATTTGTTCCTATTTTTTCTGCCAGTTCTTTGACCGTATATATTGCCTCATTTGATAATCTACTGCCAACTAAAAAACACACACTCTCTGGGCCATACTCATTAATACTCTCTTTTAGATTAGATGAAATTTTTTTAATTAAGTAGTCAACACCATCTTTTTGAAAGTCATTATTATTTTTAATAAGCCCCTCTGTTAGCCTTTCATCATTGTATATATAAGCAAAACCATATCTGCCAAGATCGCAAATACTGCCACCATTAACACTCTTTGTTCTAAAAATATAATTATTAGCAATACCATAATTAATCTCACATCCAAGTGGGCAATTCATACATGGATTTTTCTTAAATGTCAAATCCCATACACGCTTACTATGCCTAAAAGGTATATCTAATAGCGCTCCTACAGGACAATTATCAACACATAAACCACAAAAATCACAATCTAAAGGGTTTATTTTTGGTTTAATTCCACAATAATAAGCTGAACCATCTATTTTTAATGCACTAGTTCCATTTTTTAAGTGACAAAATTTAACACATCTTTCACATAATACACAAAGATTAGGATTATAGAGAATCATCTCCCAATTTTCTACAGGTTGTTTTGGTTTGTCACTCGTTAAATTATAAATATCTACGCCCAGCTTATATGTAATGTCTTGCAATACACATTCTCCACCCTTATCACAAATTGGACAATCTAAGGGGTGTTTTAATAAAACCTGTTGTAAGTTATATATCCTATTTTGCTTAACTTTTTCTGTATCTGTAAAAATTTCCATACCCGGTTGTGCAACCGTTTCACAAGCAGCAGATAATTTATTTATACCTTTAATCTCAACAACACACAATCTACAAGCACCAATAGGTGGTAAATCTTTGTGATAACAGAGGGTTGGTATTTCTATGCTATACCTATTAGCAACCTGCAGTATTGTCTCGCCTTCATTAAAAACTAATTTTTTACCATTAATATATATGTAGCTCATTTTTTATTCTGTTCTAAAGCCAACATTGCCATTCTTACACATCTAAGACATCTTGTAGATTCTAAATAGGCCTGCCTTTCAGTATAAGGTTTTTCAGCTTCCTCAAATGTCTTTTTTCTAACCTCAGGATCTAGCATATATGGCTCAAGCCTGTCGATTGCCTTTGGTTCTTCCACCTTCTCATCTTTATTAAAGGCAAGATTATTTTTATATATTAACTGTTCTAGTTTTTCCTCATCTGTTAGGTAAGGGGCACCACTTCTTATGTATCTATCTATTTGGATTGCCGCCATTCTGCCTTCACCAACAGCTCTTACAACTGTATCAGGTCCAAACTGGCAATCACCAGCTGCAAAAATACCCTTTTTGCTACTCATAAAAAGATTTTCTTCAGTTTTTATCGTATTCCATTTTGTTACCCCCACACCATCTTTTTCATCTAAGAAATCTAGGTTAGGATATTGACCAATTGCTGGTATAATAGTATCGCATTCAATAATAAAATTTGACCCCTCAATTGGCACTGGTCTCCTTCTACCGCTTTCATCTGGTTCAGTCAATCTCATTTTAACACACTCTAAGCCTACGACCCTGTTTTTTTCTGTTAAGATTTTTACAGGGGCAACAAGAAAATTTAATTTTATACCTTCCTCAATAGAATAATTAACTTCATAATCTTCAGCAGGCATCTCTTTTCTTGATCTCCTATAAGCTATATGAACACTTTCAGCACCAAGCCTAACAGCTGTTCTTGCGCAATCTATAGCTGTATTACCACCACCAACAACTACAACCTTTTTACCTATCTTAGCTGTGCCCTTTAGGGAAACCTCTCTCAAAAAATCTATACCCGATTTTAATAATCCTTCATAACCTTTATCTTCACCCTCTACACCCATAGTCCTCGATTTGAAGGCCCCTGCAGCAATAAGTGTAGCATCAAAGGATTTCGCAACATCATTAAATGATATATCAATACCAACTCTTTTATGTTCAATCTCAGCGCCCATCCTTACAATATCATCTATTTCCTTTTTTAATAAATCGCGGGGTTGCCTAAAAGCAGGTATTCCAACAGCTGTCATCCCACCTAACAATGGTAACATCTCATATATCTTGACACTATATCCCATTTTTAACAAATAATAAGCCGCCGATAAACCTGCTGGGCCAGCTCCAATTATAGCAACTCTTTTATTTTTATTTTCTCCATTTATCTCTTCATTCAATTCTTTATTATGATAATACGTATAATCCCATGCAAACCTCTTTAGCACCATTATATTTACAGGATCCTCTATTAAACCACGTCTACAATTTTTTTCACATGGATGAGGGCACACCCTTCCACAAACACCAGCCAAGGGCATATTTTCTCTTATTATTTTCAATGATTCAATAGGTTCATAATCCTTTATCATTTCTATAAATTCAGGGATTTTTATATGTGCAGGACACGCCGCAGTGCACGGAGCAGTTTGGTGAATAATAAAATCTACATTGTTATTTTTATAACCCGCAGTTTTTTTTACTTCATCCTCAAAATATTTTAATAGTTGAATCAATGGATAAACCGCTGTGGGAGCATTAGTGCATTTTGATGAATAATATATTGTATTAGATAGTTCTTTAACAAAGCTTATTTTTTCTAACTGTCCATTTATTACATCTAATAATAACTCCTTTAAAATAAAGGTACCAAATTTACCAGGAAAACATCTTCCACAACAACCTTTTGAGCTTACTACATCCATAAATTTATAGAATGCTTTAATAATATTTGCATCTTTATTAAAGACTAAAAAACCGTCCCAATTGATAAAGACTGTTGGGGTGCCTTTTATAAAAGTATACTCCAACTGTATTGGTGGTTTCTCTAAATCTTTCTTAAACCTATTATCATATAATCTATTCCTAAAATAGCCGTAATATAAATCCAATTAAACAAACCTATAAATATTATTGTATACAATCTATCACAATTTTATATAAAAGTCTATATTTTATTATTGTTTTGTTTCTATAGTTTTAAAGGCTTTCTTTGATAAATCAAGAGAAACCTTTATCCTATAAAAATAAGGCTCTTTTACTTTTAGAATAGTTAAATAAATATGATAAATTTTTGGCCAAGCTATTAGTCAATGCCTGTGATATAAGGCGATATTTATAAGTATGTAATAACCTCTTATATATAATAGGCATCAATCATCCTATTGTAAAAAATCTATAAGGAGAAAAATTCAATATTAGGTATTTATAAGATAGCGCTATTATAATTTTTATATTACTCTAATCTCAAAAAGATTTTTTGACTTCAAAAAGTCAAACTTTTTTAATCATTATACGTTTTTAGATATTCATTGTGTCTAAAAATCTGTATTTTGATGCCTCTAAAAGATGGTTATCCTTAATTGAATCTTCCTCGTTTAAATCGGCAATTGTCCTTGCAACCTTTAATATTTTATTGATTGAGCGAGCTGATAGCCCATATCTATCACATAATTTATCAAGTAGATCATAGATCTTGCCATCAATCTGTATTAAACTATTTATATGTTTATCATCAACATGAGCATTATATTTAAAGGGATAGTCCCTATGTCTTTCTTTTTGTATTTGATGAGCCCTAATCACTCTTTTTTTTATCTCTTCTGAAGATTCTTCCTTGCAGTTTCCCTTAAATTCTGAAAATTCTATCTCCTCCATCTTAACATGCATATCGATGCGGTCTATTAATGGCCCCGACAATCTTGATTGATATTTAACAATCTGGGATTCACTACACCTACATTCTCTTTTTTTACTCCAAAGAAATCCACATGGACATGGATTGCAAGCTGCAACGAGAATAAAAGTTGAAGGATAAGTAACTGTCTTACCTGCTCTTGATATTGTAACAATACCTTCTTCTAAAGGTTGTCTTAAT
This sequence comes from Deferribacterota bacterium, assembly GCA_034189185.1. Lineage (NCBI taxonomy): Bacteria > Pseudomonadati > Deferribacterota > Deferribacterota bacterium. The sequence goes on along the minus strand of JAXHVM010000066.1, from coordinate 4,329 downwards.
ACTTCTAAAACACTCCTTTTAAATTCTAAAAATTCATCTAAAAATAATACCCCGTTATGCGCTAGGCTTACAAGCCCAGGGGCTGCAGATTTTGTCCCACCAATTATAGCTACATCACTTGAGGTATGATGAGGACTTATAAATGGTCTTTTTATAATCAAACCCCTCTTTTTCCTTAAGATACCAGCCACTGAATGGATTTTAGTTGTCTCCAATGCCTCGTTAAATTCAAGATCAGGCAAAATTCCTGGCAACCTTTTGGCAATCATAGTCTTACCGCTACCAGGAGAGCCTACCATAAGAATATTATGCATGCCAGCTGCTGCAATCTCTACACATCTTTTAGCAAATTTCTGATTTGATACCTCCCTAAAATCAGGTCCTTTATATTTTGTATTTAATAAATTTATGAACTTTTCACCTTTAACTGGGTTAACAGTGTTAACGCCCTTAAGAAAAGCTAATAATGATGAAATATGCAAAAAAGGATAAATATTAACACTTTCTATATATTTAACCTCTGATACATTCTCTTTAGGTAATATTATATTCTTAAACCCATTCTTTGATGCTTCTATTGCCATTGGAAGAGCACCATTGACCCCTCTGATTTTGCCATCTAGAGATAATTCGCCTAATAATAAAAAATCTAACATATTAACCTGAAACGAATTAAATGCAGATAATAAGGCTATAGCAATAGGGAGATCAAAATGAGTCCCCTCTTTTTTTATATCAGCAGGCGCTAGATTAACTGTAATTGGATTAGAAAAAATATTATATTTTATATTACTAAGAGAGGCTTTAACCCTCTCCTTACTCTCTTTTATAGAATTATCAGCAAGCCCAACTATATTAAAGGAAGGTATACCTCTTGAGGCAACATATACCTCAACATCAATTAATATCCCATCTATACCAACGACATGGGCTGTTTTTACCCTAGAAAACATACCTTAATATGTATTATACAAGTAATAAAAGCCCTCGGGATGTAAAAGATTTTTTATTTCAAAGGGTAGAATACCGAGTACTTTCTCAATAAATTTCTCTGGTTTCTCGTGTGTAAAAAGTTTAAGACTAGGATCATCTAATTCTTTCTTCATATCTTCGAAAGCCTCATTCACTGTACCTAGTTTATCGACAAATCCAAGTTTATATGCTTTTTCGCCCGTAAATACTCTACCATCAGCATATTTTAAAAGGGTTTCATTGTCTATTTTCTTTCTACCTTTTTTGATGTCCCTTAAAAATTGATTGTATAGATTATCTATTGTATCTTGCAATATTTTAACCTCTTCTTCGCTTACCTCTCTGTAAGGAGATCCTATATCCTTAAACTTACCACTTTTTACTGAAATAAAATCTATACCAATATTGTCTAATAATTCCTTAAAATTAGATAATTGCAGGATCACACCAATACTACCAGTAATTGTGCCTGGTAATGCATAGATCTTATCAGTAGCAGCTGCCACATAGTATCCACCGCTAGCAGCAACAGAATCCATAACTGCATATACCGGCATTTTTAAGCTATTTAAAAATCTATATATCTTTTGTGTTGGCCCAATCATACCACCTGGAGAATCTATTGATATAATAAAGCCTTTAACTTTATCACTTTTTTTATATCTCTTTAATGTGTTTATAAATTCATCTTCATCTAATATAACACCCTCTAATTTAACCTCTACTATACTATCTGAAATAATACCTTTTTTCCCAAAATTTGAGATTATATATATAATATCAGCAATCAATATAATCAACAAAACCATTAATATTATTTTCAGTATTCTCATGACTAGCTCCCTATTACCTATTTAGCTTGTCTTTCAGAATAGAACCCAAACTAAATTTTGTCTCATCTTTATCATACGATTTTAAATAATCCTTAACATCTCTTTTTTCCTTGTCAAGCAAGTATAAACGTATAGATAGTATAACTAATTTTTTCTTATAATCTATATCTTTCACTAATGCTTTAATTGTATCACCTTCTTTATACCTATCATTTGGTGATATCTTTTTACTATCTATCTCACTAACTGGTACAATACCTTTAATATTTCTAGGCAATTTAACCTTAATAAAATTTTGCGTAACCTCATCTATAGCCAACTCTACCACAGAGCCAATGGGGTATAATTTATCTATTTCATCCCAAGGATTCTGTGTTAATTGTTTTATACCTAAATGTATCCTTTCTTTTTCAGGTTCAATTTTTAAAACCTTAGCCTCAATTATATCCCCAACCTTATATAACTTCTCTAAATCTAGTTGATTTTCAGTCCAGGAGATGTCAGTTTTCCTAATTAAGCCATCTATATGCTCGCCAAAGTCAATAAAAATACCAAAATCTTTTATATCTTTGACTTTTCCCTTCACAACAGAACCCTCAGGATGTTTCTTCTTAATACTATCCCATGGATTTGGTTCAATTAATCTCAAAGACATAATAATACGCCTATTTTTATCATCATAATCTAGCACTTTACCTTCTACTACCTCATGTTTTTTTAGAGATATATTACTTTTTCTAATCCATGATAATTCCTCATCAGGCACAAACCCATCTATGCCCTCTTCAATCTCAAGGATATAACCACCTTTTTTTCTTGTTACTACCCTACCTTTAACAATAGAATCTTTAAGGTATTTTTCTCTAACACTCTTCCAGGGATCTTCTTTTTTATGTTTTAAACTAACCTCGCATTTTTTATTCTCATAGTCTACATTTATTACCTTTACATCAATAACATCATCTACCTCTAAATAGAACGTTGGGTCTTTCACAATACCCCAACTAATATTTCCTTTGTATAAAAAAGCATCAACAGGGCCTAAACCAACAAAAACACCATAATTTTTTAATACTTTAACCTTTCCCTTAAGAATATCACCAACTTTGACCTTATTAAAAAACTCCTCTACTTCTCTTTTCTCTTTTTCCTCTAGGTACATCCTGTGTGATGCCAAAATTGTTTTTCTATCACTATCTATCTTTAGTATTTTACATTTAAGAGTTTTATCAATATAGTAGGCATCTTCTTTCTTATTCCTTCTAAAATCAATATGTGATTTAGGAATGTATGATTCTATCTCACCTGCATACCCTATAAAACCTCTATCAACATCTTTGATTATTTTAATATCTATATATTCCCCTGATTCATATGCTTTTTTAACCCTCTCATAATCTCTATCAATTCTAAGCTCTAATGATGATAACTTTATCTGACCCAAAGCATTGGATATTTCTACAACTTTAGCTTCTAGCTTTTGACCCTCTTTAACAATAATATTACCATCGCGCTTTAACTCATTAATGGGTATAAAGCCTTCGGTCTTTGTGCCAATATTTATTAAAGCAGAGTTTTCACCTATTTTAACTACCCTGCCCTCCAAAATTGCCCCCTTTTCTAGTGGGGGTATATAATCTTCTAATATTTTTTCAAATCCCTCTTTGGTGTTATCATCCTTAGACATACTCTACCTCATTTAGATAATCTAAAACTTCATTTATAAGATAATTAGGTGTTGAAGCCCCAGCGGAAATACCTACTTTGTAATCTTTCTTAAATTTTATATTTTTTAACTCTTCTACACTCTCAACAAAATAAGTTTTTTCACATATTTTACAACAAATCTGATACAATCTCTTTGTATTCGCGCTATTTCTTCCACCTATTATTAACATTAAATCAACCTTGCCTGCAATATCTTTTGCCTCATTCTGTCTTTGAAATGTAGCATTGCATATTGTATCTACTTTTTTTATCTTACTACACTTATTTTTCAATACCTCAAAAATATCTTGAAATAATTTCCTATCTTGTGTTGTTTGAGCTAAATAACCTATCTTGTTATAGCAATTTAATGACAATGCTTCATTAATATCAGAGACAATGTGATAATCCCCTTCTATGTAACTGATTATACCCTCAACCTCAGGATGAAATTTATCACCAAATATAACCACCGAATAACCCTCATGGCTCAATTCCCTAGCAGCATTATACGCCTTTTTTACAAAAGGGCAAGTAGCATCTATAATTTTTATCTCTTTAGATTCAATTTCTTCATACATATATTTAGTTATCCCATGGGACCTAATAATGACAGTATCCCCTTTTTTAAGATTATCTAAATCATTTACAACGCTAATACCACTTTTCTCTAGCTGATTAACAACATGGGGGTTGTGTATAATAGGTCCATAGGTGTATACCTTTCCATTCTCACCAAGCGATTCTTTGGCTATTGAAATTGCTCTCTCTACACCAAAACAAAAACCTGCATTCTTAGCCACTATAACTTTTATGC
>JAXHVM010000065.1 GCA_034189185.1 Deferribacterota bacterium | reverse complement strand
TTATCTTTATTAATAATAACATCCTTACTAATTAAAGATAAAACAAATCTAACAACATCTAAATTATTAAAAATGCCATGCAAATATGTTCCAATTAATTTATTTTTTTTATCTATTATAAAGAGATCTTTTCTCTCTAAGAGCTGTTCATAATTATTGTTTATAGTACTTTTCCCATTATGTATTTCGTAGCCAACTACATCACACCCTTTTAATTGGTTAACCCCTTTATATTTATTATAACTTGTTAATTTATCTCCATCAAACTTGGTTGTCATATCAAAAAAATTAAGGCCTTGCATTTTCACATCTTCATTAAATTCAATAGATTTATCTATAATATTACTACCCATAACCTGAAAACCACCACAAATACCCATAATCCATACTTTTCCCATTAAGTTCTTCAATGCATCAAAAAAACCTCTTTTTTTTAAATATAAAAGATCATTAACAGTTGATTTTGTTCCAGGTATAATAATAAGATCATGATTACTTAAATTATAAGGATTGTCTATATACTCTAATAATACATTTTCTATACTCAGTAGAGGATAAAAATCTGTAAAATTAGACATATGCCTTAATTTTATTACACCAATTCTAACAGATTTTTCACTACCTTTTTTATTTGTTTTTATAAACTGTGAATCCTCATCCTCTAAGATTAAATTATCTATATAGGGAACCACCCCTACTATCTTTACGTTTATAATCTTTTTAAACATATCAATTGCAGGTTTTAACAGTGTTATATCACCCCTAAATTTATTTATGATAAATCCTTTAATTAGTGGTTTATACCTATTATTAACCAAATCAAAGGTGCCTTTCATGCTAGCAAAAACACCACCCCTATCTATATCACTTACTATAAATACAGGGGCTTTTAATTTGTCAGCTAATCTCATATTTACAATATCAAATTTTTCTAAATTTATCTCTGCGGGTGAGCCAGCCCCTTCTAATATAATTACATCGTATTCCTTTTTTAACGATTCAAAGGCATCTAAAACAATCTTAAAATTTTCTTCACTCCTTTTATAGTATTCACCATAATTTATTGTATCTACTACCTTTCCCAATGCAATTACCTGGGACTTCTTGGAACCTGTGGGTTTTAATAAGATTGGATTCATCCTTACATCAGGTAATATTCTTGAAGCTCTAGCCTGCAAATATTGAGCTATTGAAATCTCACCCCCATTTGGGCATACAATTGCATTAAGTGACATATTTTGTGCCTTAAAGGGGGCAACCCTTAAGCCCATATTTGCAAATATTCTGCAAAAGGCAGCTGTAATCAAAGATTTGCCAACACCAGAAGATGTTCCTTGAAACATTATTGTTTTACATGCCATATTCTTTAAACTTATTTAATAAATCTATAAGATAATTGTTATTTTCTTCTAAATTTATAGCAATCCTAAAATATTTTTCATCTAAGCCTTCAATATTATATAAATTTCTTATTAAAACCCTATTCTTTAAAAGAAATTTATAGAGATCCATCGGATTATTATGCACATATTTAAACATAATAAAGTTAGTAACACTTGGATAAAACTTTAAAAAATCTAAACTACTTAATTTATTTGAAACATCATCCTTATAAGAATTTAAAACCTTAACATAACTATCAGTATTTATATAGAGCAGTTTTTCACCAACAAATTGTGCCATGCTATTTACTGACCAAATTGATTGGTGTTTTTTTAGTTTTTCTATTAATTTCTTATTCTTAGAATAAGCCCATCCAAGGCGCAACCCTGGTGCACCATAAATCTTAGAAAACGATTGAAGGACAATGGTATTATCTAAATCATTATTTAATAAAGTATAATCTTTCCAGTTAAATAAAAAGGGCATATATGACTCATCTATCACAAATAAAGTATTTTTTAATCTCTCTATTAGTTTCACAAGCTTTTTATGGTTATATAAAACTCCAGTGGGATTATTTGGGTTACATAGGATAATAATGTCATAAAAATTTTTTTCTAATTCTATATTGTTAAGATCATAGATAAAATTATTCCCTTCTGTTGCCAAAGAATGTTCTACTTTTAAGTTGTTTAACACCGAGAATTTCTCATAATCTTTATAAGTTGGTCCTAATATACATACCCTTTTATTTCTGTAAATTCTAGTAATATTATCTAGTATTTCTGTTGTCCCACTTGATACTATAATTGAATCAAGTGGAAGATTATATTTTGATGATATATGTTTAATTAAACTTTGAGAGTGCGGTTCAGGCAATCTTCTAAAATTAGTTGTTAATTCACTAATTTCTAAATTAAGTGATTTAAAAAGATCAAAGGGCAATACATTAGAACTAAAATCCAATATTTCTGAAGGATCAAAACCCAAAAAATTTGATATGCTATAAATATCCCCGCCATGTTCTGATTTATATATCATAATAATAACTTAAATTATTTTTTATTTGTTGTAATCACTTTTTTTTTATGATATTTATATATAAGTTTTTTATGGAAATCCGGTGAGAATCCGGATGCTGTGCCCGCAGCTGTATTTGGGAGCAAAAGCCTGTTATGCCACTGTAGATCAAAGAAGAGTTGCTCTTACAATCTACATAAGTACTTTTTTTGATCTATGGGAAGGTAGGTTAGTAGATAGCCCATAAGCCAGAATACATAAAAAACAAAAAAAATCCCCGGGTTAGGGAGTTAAACTATTATTAAAAAAGCAGTTCTATTTACATCTTTAGCAAGTAATTCAGGTAAAACACTTATAACCTCATCAATAGCAAATATACTAAGGTCAAAAGACTATAAAGTAACACCCTTTAAATGTGGCCCTGACTATATTGATACGTCAATCTTAGGTAAAGCTACTAATTGTAATGCATATAATTTAGATACAATCCTAACTAGTTCTAACACATTAAAAGATATATTTTTTGAAAAATTAAGTTATTCAGATATTGCAATTGTAGAAGGTGTTATGGGGTTTTTAGATGGCATTTCAAAAGATTTCAAAGGCAGTACATTTGAAATAGCAAAATTATTACAATTACCAACTGTTTTTATTTTAGATGCAAAAGCCTCAGCACAAAGTATTATAATCCCTATAAAAGGTATTGAATGGATAAAAAAATATATCCCAGTGATAGGCATTATTCTTAATAATGTTTCAACAGAGGGGCATAAAAAATTACTAATTGAAGCTATAACTAAGCATAGCAAAATAAATATTCTAGGTGTTTTGCCTAAATATGGGAAAGAAATATTTTTTTCACGCCATCTTGGCCTCCAAACAGCAATAGAGCTAGATAAAAATATATTTAATGATCTTTCTGCCTTTGTAGAGCAAAATATTAATATAGATAAGATTTTAGCTTTAGCAAAGATAGATATTAATTATTCATTTGTAAAAAAAGAAAATAGGAAGAAGAAAACAACTAAAAAGATAGGCTACATTGCCTATGATAAAGCATTTAACTTCTATTATAGATCAAATATAGAATACCTAATGGAGCTAGGTTATAATATTAAATATTTTTCACCCCTTGAAAATGAGACAATAGAAAAATGTGATTTTTTATATATAGGCGGTGGTTATCCTGAGCTATATGCCAAAAGATTACAAGATAATACTAATACAATAGACTCTATAATAGAGCACTTTCATAGAGGAGGAAAGATAATAGCAGAGTGTGGTGGCTTAATATACCTATCAAAATCTATAACAAATGATAATACAACCTATAATATGATAAATATATTTGATACAAATTTTAAAATGGAGAATAAAATTCAAGCTTTAGGATATGTAGAGGCTGAAATTAACAAAAATTTACCCTTTTATGAGAAAGGTAAAAAAATTAAGGGTCACATATTCCATTATTCATCAATTATCTCAAATAATGAGGAATACATATTTAAACTTAAGACACTTTCTACAAATAAAATAATATATGATGGTTTTTTCAAAAATGCCACATTAGCTAGCTATACACATTTTCATTTTTTAGACGAGAGTTCTTTAATAGAAAAATTCTTACAATGGAGGTGTTAATTTGAAAAAAATTTTTATGGGGTTAATTATGGTGCTTATTTCACTTTTACCGGCAAAAGGATTTACTAAAGATTCAATAATATTACTTACTTTTGGAACCACTACAAATGCTTCGGAAACCTATGAATATGTGGATAAAATGTTTAAAAAACATTTTAAAGATTATAATATTGAATGGGCCTATGCCTCTAAAATAATAAGCAATAAAGAGAATCTGCCATCCTTGTCAGATAAAATAGTTGAACTACAGGAAAAAGGTTATAATCGCTTTTTTGTTCAACCTTTATTTATCTATCGAGCTTTTATGTATCATAGGCTAAAATCAAAGACTGCCAAATATAATGATAGAATATACATATCTGAACCACTACTCTATAGAAAAGAGGATTACGTTAAGAGCTTACAATATATAGAGAAATACTTTATTAAAGATGGACTAAACCTTATTGTTGGGCATGGCACAAAAAAGTCTTTAGGGGATTATAAAAAAATATACGAAGCATTAGACAAAACAATAAAGAAAAATTATAAAAATGCTATACTCTATACAATAGACGGCTTCCCTGGGGAAAGTAATCTTAAAACATTTTTAGAGAAAGATATTAAAATAGAAAGATTACAGGTTATACCATTTATGTTTGTTGCTGGTGATCACATAATTAACGATATCCTAGGAGAGAAAGATAGTTTAAAATCAGAATTAAGCGGTAAAGTAGATAGTATTACAGCAGTTAAATTTAATTATAAAGGTAAATACTATTATATGGGCTTAGGTTTTAATAAGAATATAATAGAAATGTTTATTAATAAATTAGAGGAAACAATAAATAATGCAAGAAACAGAGATAGAGACAAAATATCTAACTAAAAATTTTGGGGACTTAATAGCAGTTAACAATATAAGTTTCTCTATAAAAAAAGGCAATATTTTAGCAATGTTAGGACCAAACGGATCAGGTAAAACAACTATAATCAAAATGCTCACAGGTCTTTTAAAGCCAACAAAGGGCGATATATTCTACAGAGGTAAAAGATACAACAAGAGAAACAAAAAACTAAAGAGTATCATTGGCGTTGTTCCTCAAGAAAATAATATTGATAGAGACCTGACTGTTGTCCAAAATCTAAGGATACATGCAATGTTGTACAACATAGATAAAACATTACAAGTAAGCTCTATAAATAATGCACTTAAATTTGGAGACCTTGAAAAACACAAGAACAAACTTGGTGTAAATCTATCAGGCGGTATAAAGAGAAGATTAACTATAGCAAGAGCAATAATGCATAACCCTTCTATATTATTTTTAGATGAGCCAACTATCAGTTTAGATCCACACAGTAGAAGACATTTGTGGAGTTTTATAAGGAAACTCAACGCCACCTCAAAAACCTCTATCTTTATAACTACCCACTATATTGAAGAAGCTGAATTATTGGCAGATGAGGTTATTATAATAGATAGTGGAAAAATTTTAGTAAGAGGCAAACCTGAAGAGTTGAAGAAAAAATTAGGCAAATACACAGTTGAGGTATTCTTAAAAGAGGGAATAAAACAAGAATTTTTTAGAGAAAAGGAAGAGGCTTTTAAATTTATTAACTCAATTAATTATCCAGTAAAAATTAGGAGTCTAAATCTAGAGGATGTTTATATAAATTTAACGGGAAAAAGAATAAACCAATGAATGGTATAAAGGCGATATATTATAGAGAGCTTTTAATATTAAAATCAAGATTAATTAAAACACTGCTCTCCTCAGCCATCTCACCTCTCCTATTTCTAATTGCCTTCGGATTTGGCATAGGCAAAGCTGCAGAAATTAATGGCTATAACTACTTATCTTTTCTAATACCAGGACTTCTAGCTATGGGAACCCTAAACCAAACTTATAGTATCTCAACAGAGATTAATATATCGCGATTTTATTTCAAAACATTTGACGAATATCTACTGGCTCCAATAAATAGATGGGAGATTTTAATTGGTGAATCTTTGTATGGGATAACAAAGGGAGTATTAACAACTATTATTATCCTAATAATGGCTTTTATAGTAAATGTTAATATATTAATAAATCCACTTTTTATATTTATTTTGCTAATACATCTGTTTACCTTTTCAATTTTGGGCTTTATAGCAGCTTTAATTATTAAAAACCACGGTGATCAATTTGCAATAAATACATTTATTATAACGCCAATGATTTTTTTATCAGGTCCCTTCTACCCTGTTGATAAAATGCCTGAGCTAATAAAATACATAGTCCATATTTTCCCATTAACCTATACAACTGCTCTATTAAGAACTTCCATGTTAGATGGAAAATTATATTCAATATATTATCTTTTAGCATCCATCATAATTATTATTATACTAGCATTTATATCTCTCTTTGTTATAAACAGGATCGAATCATGAAATATCTTTTCTTTACCATCCTACTAATAGTGCTAACTATATCAATATTTATAGGATCAGCCGATATCAATATCTTTTCAATAAAAAATTATGAATATAATATAATTGTTAACTATAGGATACCTAGAGTACTATTTTCCGCTGTTATTGGAGGTATCTTGGGATTTTCTGGCAGCATCTACCAACTAGTTCTTAAAAATCCATTAGCCGATGCATTAACAACAGGGGCAAGTGGAGTTGCTGCCTTGGGAGCTGTTATATCAATAACATTGGGCCTACACTCATATTTAATGCCTATTATCTCCTTCTTCTTTGCTCTTATTGGAATAGCCTTTATCTATAAAATCTCCTCTACTGACGGGCATGTCCACCCAATTTCTATAATTCTTGCAGGGGTTATATTAAATATTTTTGCCTCTGCTATTATAAGTCTGCTTAAATATGTCTTTGATGAATCACTAGCAAGTATCATCTTCTTTTTAATGGGTGGTATTCACTATATAACATGGGGACAACTTGGTATAATATTCTCAATCTTTCTAATATTATACTATCTAGTAAGTAAGAATAGCACAAGTTTGGACCTTTTAACATTAGATGAGGCAACCGCAACAACAACAGGTATTAATGTAAAATATTTGAGAATGAAATCTTTCATAATTTCAACACTTCTAATCGCATTAGCCGTTAGTTTCACAGGCATTATAGGTTTTGTTGGTTTAATTGTTCCCCACATTGCAAGAGATATTTTTGGAAGCTCAATGTGTTATAACATTTATTACTCAACTATATTTGGAGCAATATTACTTTCAATTTCTGATACACTCTCTAGAATTATAATCCCTTCTGGAGCTGAGTTGCCTGTAGGGATAATAACTTCAATCTTTGGTGGTATTTTTTTCTTCTATATACTAAACAAAAAAAGACAGTTAAGCTGGTTTTAATTATGATTGAGATTAGGAAATTAGATTTTATAAGAAACAATTTTTCATTAAAGATCGGAGATCTATATTTTAAAAAGAATGAAAAAGTTGCAATATTCGGCAACAATGGATGTGGCAAGAGCACATTCTTTAATATAGCAACAGGATTATTAAAAAACTATAGTGGTAAAATTTATTATATAAATAAAGAGCTAAAAAAATTATCTATAATCAAAAGAGCTCAAGTTTTTTCATATCTGCCACAATTTTTTAATATTATGTTCAATTTTACTGTATTTGAAATAATCCACTTAGGCAGATACCCCTTTCAAAACACATTATCAAAATACGAAAATTTAGATAAAACTGAAAAATTAATTAGAGATTTACACTTAGAGTATCTTAAAAATAAAAGATGGGCTAACCTATCGGGCGGCGAGAAGAAAAGGGTGGCTATTGCAAAAACTCTAAATCAAGATAGTAAAATTATATTCCTAGATGAACCACTAGCTATGCTAGATATAAAACATCAGATTTTCTTTCTTAATTTGATTAAATTATCTAACAAAATCGTTATTGCTTCATCACACGATATAAATTTAACAAAGGATTATTTTACTAGATTTTTATTTATGAAGAATGGCAGAATCATGTATGATGTACAAAGAGAAAATGTTAACAAGGAGATAATTAGTGAAACCTTTGATGTCAATGTTTGCCACACTTATAATTTTGCTTTTAGTTAATTACTGCTTTGCTGGTGAGAGAATAGTTATAATAGCACCATCTGCAGCTGATATAATATATAGATTAGATGCCTCAGATATGGTTGTAGGAAAGACTAAATATATAGAGAAATTTAAAAACGCTAAGCTTATTGGAAGTCACCTAAAACCAAACACAGAATTAATCCTAGATTTAAACCCCACATTAATTATTACAATGGAATCTAATATATTTTTAGATACAATTAAAAGTTTAGCCCATAGTAAGTTTTTAGTTTATGATCCAAGAAATACAAAAGAAATAGTAAAAAAAATAAATCAATTTGGTAATTTATTAGACAAAAAAGAAGAAGCCAATAACTTATTAAATAAGTTGGAAGAGCAGATTAAGGGCGTAAAGAAAATCAAGAAAAAACCTACTGTGCTATTTGAGATATCATCAAATCCACTATTATTTGCAGGTAGAGATAGCATCATTTATGATATAATAACAAAAGCAGGTGGCATATATCCAATTAAGGATAATAAAAAAATCGTCAAAGCATCTATTGAAACAATATATAAATATCATCCTGATGTATATATTTACCAAATTGGCCCAATGAATAAAAATCCTATAGAACCTGAAAAAAGAGAATACTTTAAGGATTTTAAAGATATATATTTTCTAAGGGTTAATCAAATTGATTATTTAAGAGCAAATACAAAAACATTCAATAATATTTTATCTTTAAATAATTATTTTCAAGAGGTGGGTTTTAAATGAAAGGACGTTTATATTTAGTTGGTTCGGGTTTAAAGGCTGATCTTATCACAATTAGAGGTTTAAATATATTAAAAGAGGCTGATGTTGTCCTATATGATAGATTAATTGATAGGAAGCTACTAGATAACTGTAATTGTGAAAAAATAGATGTAGGTAAACACCCTTATAGCCATAATAGGCGGCAATCTGAAATAAACTTACTTATAGAGAAATATCTATTAGAAGATAAGAAAGTTGTGAGATTAAAAGGCGGTGATCCATCTATATTTTCAAGGGTCAGCGAGGAAATAGATGTAGCTAAAAAATTGGGATGCCCAATTGAGGTTATACCTGGAGTTACCGCTGCTTCAGTTGCTGCTTCAAAAATCTTATGCTCATTAACTGATAGACAATATTCCTCGGGTACAGTTTTTATTACAGGCCATAGATGTAAGGAAAATCTGGAATTACTATACAATTGGAAATATTTAGTAGAACTAAAGCTAACAATAGTTATATATATGGGAGTAAAAAATATGCTACTTATTATAGATAAACTTATTGAAAATGGACTTCCACTAGATACCCCATTATTAATAGCAGAGAAGCTAGAAACTAGTGATGAAAAAATAATATTGACTGATTTAGAAAATTCAAAAAACATGTTTGACGATATAGGCTTTCCCAATATTACAATCATTGGAAATGTTTTAAAAAGAGCTACAAAATGAATAAAAAATGTTTTTATGCAATAGGGCTAGGACCTGGGGATCCAGAGTTATTAACATATAAAGCAATAAAAGTGCTAAATAGTGTTGATCTAGTAATTGTGCCTGAATCTTCCAAAAATGGTCGCAGTATTGCCCTAGATATAATTAAAAAATATATACCTACTTCTAAAATAGAGACCTTCTATTTTCCGATGATAAATGATCCAAAAGTTTTAGATAAAAAATACTTTGAATTATCAAAGAAAATAAAAGATAATTTATATTCAAACAAACATATTGCCTATGTAACAATAGGAGATCTAAGTATTTATAGCACATTTATATATCTATGGAATAAATTAAAGTTAACCAAGGATCAGGTAGAGTTTATACCAGGAATCCCATCATTTATCTCAGCTGCAAGTATAGCCTATATGCCAATTGTTATGAAAAACGAAAACTTTTGTGTAATAGAGATGCCAAATAACGAAGAAAAATTGTTAACATTTACAAAGCTTTTTCAAACTATTATTATAATGAAGATATATAAAAAGGCACACATATTATCACGCTTTTTAGAGAAATATATAGATATCTTAGATAGTGCTGTGCTTGTACAAAAAGCTACATTAAAAGGTGAATGCGTGGTAGATTTATTAAAAGATAATATTTTAAATTACGATAAAACTTACCTATCAACAGTAATAATGAGAACTAAACACTATGAATAAAGGGAATTTTATAGAAAATAAGAGTTTCGAGATTATAGAAAAAAATGTCAATTTAGCACACTTTAATGAAAGTGAAAAACTCATAATAAAAAAACTCATACACACAACAGGGGATTATCAATTCGCTGATATAACAATTATATCAAAAAGTGCTATTGAAGTAGGCATTAGAGCAATTAGTGAGAATTTGCCCATTGTATGCGATACTATGATGGTTAAGTCA
>JAXHVM010000064.1 GCA_034189185.1 Deferribacterota bacterium | reverse complement strand
TGCAATACTACCTTCCTCTTTATATGCATCAATACCAAATAGAAATGAAAGTGCTATTATTAAACCACCTGCAACTACAATAGGTATCATATATGATACACCCGTTAATAAGTGCTTATAAAAAGCAGGTTGTCTAGCTTTTCTATTCTCTTTAGTTTTAGAGATTACCCTGTCTAAATCTTCATATTGAACTTTTTTAGCTTTCTCAAAAGACTCATTAATAACACTTTCAGCATCATTTATTGCTTGTTTTGTTGAAACAATATGAACAGGCTTATTTTTAAATCTACTTAAATCAACATATGTATCTGCTGCTATTATAACAACATCTGCCCTATCGATTTCCTCATCAGTTAATATATTTTTAGCCCCTACAGAACCTTGGGTTTCAACTTTTATATTATAACCTAGATTAGCTGCGCTATTTTTTAGTGCCTCTGCCGCCATAAATGTATGGGCAATACCTGTAGGGCATGATGTCACAGCAACTATATTAACCTTATCTTCCTGTATTTGAAGTGGCTTATCCTTTTTTAAATCAACTTTCCCTATTTTAATTGCAGAATCTAGTACAACCTGCGTATCAATAATTGCATTACTTATACTAGTAGGGTATATAAATTTTCCACTAAAACGCTTCATATCAATCTGGGACTCAAAAGCCATTATTACGATATCAGCGTTCTTTATATCTTCGCTATTTACACTATATTTTTTACTCTTATAGGAAGTTGTTTCAATTTTTACTGAATGACCCATATTCTCAGCAACTCTTTTAATTGCATAGGCTGCCATAATCTCATGGGATTTGCTATTCTTGCAATCTGTTACAACAACTATATTGGCCATATTGATTCCCTCAGCTTATATGTTCAACTTCTATATTTTTATAATATCTTTCTAAACTCAATATATTTTCTAACTGCCTATTAAAAGATGAGAGCAATGAGAGAGAGCTTGCAGTCGATAATTTTGCAATCTCCTCTAATGAGCAATTGTTAATTATGCCATATAAAAAACCAGATAAGAAAGCATCACCTGCACAAGTTGTAGAATTTATCTTATCAGGCACACCCTTCACAAATATTTTTGCGTCTCTTGTAGAAATTAAAGCTCCCTTTTCTCCCATAGTTAATAGTACATATTCTACGCCTTTATTATGAATATATTTTAGTGACTCCACAATCTCCTTAATTGTTAATGAACTTTTATTCAGTAGTTCACAATATTCATTATAGTTGGGTTTAATGGCAAAAGGTGGTATACGAAGAGCTTCTTTTAAAGCAATTCCACTAGTATCAATAATTACCTTTTTATTTTTAGATACTGCAATTTTTCCAAGTTTATAATAGACATCACTATTAAAAGTAGGTGGGACACTCCCTGAAAAAACAAAATAATTAAAGTTAGGCGCAAACTCTTCAATCATTGATTGCATAGCACCTAAGCAAAGTTTTTCTCTATATATGCTCTCAGTGTTAACCTCTGTTGTTACATTTGTAGAATCCTCAACAATCTTATAATTTTCCCTCGTATAACCATTATAATATATAAAATTGTCATTAAGTGATTTTTCTTTAAAATAGTCTAAAAAATAGTATTTGTTTTTTTCACCTAGAAATCCAGTAACAGATATATTTTTAAACCCTAAATCCGATAAAAAGGAGGCAACATTTATACCCTTGCCAGCTGCAAACCTAACGTACTTATCAACCCTATTAAGTTTGCCCTTATAAAGCTCATCTACATATAAAATTACATCTATTGCAGGATTTAACGTTATAGTAATCACGATATCTTCTTTAATAAATCTCTTACTTCGCTTCCACTTCTGCACTTAAGAGCTAATTTTGCTAAATCTGCACAATCCTGGTAATTAAGAGTATTTATTTTATACTTTATTCCTGAGATTGCATTAATATTAGCACTTAATTTATCAATACCTAATCCAATCACAAATGGTAAAGCTGTCATATCTGAGGCAATCTCACCGCATACTGAAAGCTCTTTTTTATACTCCTTTGATACGCTCACAACTCTATCTATTAGCCTCAAAATAGATGGATGTAAGTGATCGTTTCTTCGCGCCAATTCTGAATTTGTTCTATCAACCGCCAAGGCATATTGGGTTAGGTCATTTGTACCAATTGAAAAAAAATCTACTTTTTTAGCTAATATATCAAGCATAATAGCAGTAGCAGGAACTTCAACCATTATCCCTAATTTTATATGGCCTATATCATAGGTATTCTCAGCTTCATTAACAATGTCAATAACCTCATCTATTTCATCATAAAAGGTTACCATTGGAATTAATATATTAACATTATAATTAACAGCTGTTTTAGCAATTGCCATTATTTGGTTTTTTAGTATATCCCTATTCTTCAAAAGTAATCTAATACCTCTAACACCTAAAAAGGGGTTTTCTTCCTTTTCGCTCTTTAAATATCTAACATTTTTATCACCCCCTATATCTAATAACCTAATTATAAAAGGAAGACCCTTGAGCCTTTCAGCAATATTTGAATAAACCTTATATTGTTCATCAATTGTTGGCGGCCTATCTCTATCAACAAATAAAAATTCTGTGCGAAAAAGGCCAACACCTTCAGCTCCTTTATCAATTGCCTTTACTACATCAAACTCATTAGAAATATTTGCAAAAACATCGATCCTTTTTTTGTCTTTTGTTATTGCTGGCTCAAATGCCTTCATTCTTTCTTCTTCTTTTAACTGGTCTAAGTCCATTTTCAACTTTTTAGCTAATTCTATATCTTCATTTACAGGATTTACAACTAAACAACCCTTAAATGTATCTAGTATTGCTAAACTACCATTTTCACAACCTAATACTTCATCACCACAACCAAACAAATAGGGAATTTCCATTGAATTTAGTAATAATGATGCATGTGAATTTTCACTTCCTTTAACTAATACAACACCTAAAATATTTTCATTAAAATTAGCTATATCACTTGGAAACAGTTCTTCTAAAGCTGCAATATATGGTTCATCAATAGCAAATTTATTATCTGTTCTATCACCACTTATTAATCTTAACACCCTCTTTCTTAGATCCTCCAAATCTTTTTTTCTCTCTGCAATATATTTAGATTTACTAGCATCAAGCTCATTAATAAATTGTGAAACAACATTATTCCATACATTAATAGCGTTCTTTTCTTCATTTAAGTTTTTATATAAATCCTTAATTATATTCTTATCCTCTAAAAAACTAATCTGTGTGTTAATAACCCGTGACATCTCTTTATCAGTTTCTCTTGCAATCTTTTCTCTAATAGCAATAAGCTCCTTTCTAGCTTTTACTAATGCATTTTTTAGCCTATTCCACTCCTCACTAATATCACCGCTGGTATTGTATGTAGCCTCTTTATCATCACTTAATACATATATTGGCGCTACAACAATATCTTTGTTATAGCCCTTACCTAAAAATATATTATCGGATTTATAATTATATGTATCATCTATTAAAATATTATACTCTAAATTATCTATATATTCATTTGCTTCTATAGTTGTTTCTTCTAAGCATTTTTTTATACAATTATAGGCCTTTTCAGAATCAGCCCCTCTAATGTATATTCTAATCTTATCACCCTTTTCAATTCCCAATGACAATAGGGATATTAAACTCTTAGCGACAGCTACCTTATTGTCAAAAGATATAAAGATTTCAGCATCATAATTACTAATCTCTTCTAAAATTTTACTTGCAGGCCTGGCATGTAAACCGTGTTCATTTTTAACAACTAGCTCTTCAACAATCTGAAAATCTGACTCATCTAAAGAGGTTAGATTATCTTCTTTATCTACTTTCTCTGCTAACAAGTTAATAACCTCATCCTTATTATTGGTATGTCTTAAAATATCTAACTTTTCATTATCTTGAATAATCTTTGTTAAATTTGCCAGAATATCCATATGATCATCACTTTTTGCAGCTATTGCTACAATGAGATAGGCCACATTATCAAGATCCCATTTTACTCCCTCTTTTACTTGAAGGATAACAACCCCTGTCTTTATTATATTGTTCTTGTCTTCAAGACTACCATGGGGTATTGCAACTCCATTGCCAAGATAAGTATTAGCCTGTTTTTCTCTTTTAAATAAACTATCTATATATTCTCTATTGATATAACCATTTTCATATAATAAATTACCGGCATAAGCTATAGCCTCAAATTTATCCTTAAAGTTAAGGCCTAATCTTATATCATTCTCACCTAACTTAATCATTATCCTAAAATTTTAATTGTTTACTATTTATATTGCAAGTAAAATCAATTTAATATATAGTTATAAATATTATTTTTGTACATAATCATTCATATAGGGAGCAGAAAATGGATAATTTTGATATTGCCCTACCTAAAGATATTGTTGATGGCAAAACAACGGATATATACTTTCTTAGAACAAAGGAGATACTTGAAAAAGCAAAAATCGATAAAAAGGTCACAATGGAAGTTGCCCAAAAAAGTATGCCCAAAGAATACCCCTTTGGTATATTTACAGGCTTAAGATATGTATTAGAATTACTTAAAGGTAAAAATATTGATGTTTACGGCTTACCAGAGGGCTCACCATTTTTTGAGGATATACCTGTGTTAACTATTGAGGGTAATTATTTAGAATTTGGCATATATGAGACTGCTATCTTGGGGTTTCTTTGTCATACAAGTGGCATAACTACAAAAGCTCTCAAATGTAAAATAGCAGCAAAAGATAAAACAGTCTTGAGTTTTGGGGCAAGGAGAGCCCATCCAGCAATAGCAGGTATGATTGATAAATATGCATATATAGGTGGTTGTGACGGCTTTTCTGTAACCTTTGCTTCCAAACTATTAGATAGAGAAGCAAGTGGGACAGTGCCCCACGTTTATATATTACTAATTGGCGATACTTCTAAGGCAATGGAGCTATATGATATATATATCGACCCATCTGTTAAAAGACTTGCCCTAGTTGATACATTCAATGACGAGCGTTTTGAGACTATAAGGGTTGCAGAAAAGTTAAAAGATAAACTAGATAGTGTTAGGTTAGATACCCCTTCATCTAGACGTGGCAACTTAAAGAAAATTGCAGAAGAGATAAGGTGGGAATTAGATATTAGGGGTTACAACCATGTAAAGATATTTGCAAGTGGCGGTTTAGATGAAAATAATATTAAAGAATTAAAAACAATTATAGATGGTTTTGGCATTGGAACTAGTATTTCTAATGCAAAAGCAATGGATTTTTCAATGGACATAGTTGAGATTGAAGGAAAACCCATAAGCAAAAAAGGCAAAAAATCCTCCTTTAAATACGTATATCAATGTGAAAAATGTTTATATATGGAACCAAATACAACAAAGGATGCAACCCTATTTTGCCCAAAATGTGGAAATAAACTTAAAAATATAACAACAAAATTTATAGAAAAGGGAAAAATAATTAATGGTCTAGACGATAATGAGACAATTAGAAGTAGAATTTTAAATAGCAAAGAAATCCTTAAAAATTATATATCTTATGAATGATAATTTTAAAGATTTAAGAGAAAAGATGGTTAAAGTACAGCTTATATCAAGAGGTATCAATGATAAAAAAGTATTAAAAGCCTTTCTTGAGATACCAAGGGAAGAATTTGTTCCTGATAATTTAAAAAAATATGCCTATGAGGACGGACCCCTCTCAATAGGTTTTGGGCAAACTATATCACAACCATATATGGTTGCGGCAATGACTGAATTACTAAACTTAAATAGTGATGAAATCTTACTGGAGATAGGGGCTGGCTCAGGTTACCAAGCAGCTATTGCCTCCAAGTTGTGTAAATATGTGTATACCATTGAAAGGATTAAGGAATTAGCTGAATACGCAAGAAATAATTTAGAAAGATTAGGGATAGATAATGTTAAAGTTATAGTTGGCGATGGATCAAAAGGCTATCCTGAAAATGCTCCCTATGATAAAATATTATATACAGCAGCAACCCCGTATATAGGAGATATAATATTCGATCAATTAAAAGATAATGGTGCGATAGTAGCCCCAATTGGAGATAGATTTGCTCAAAAACTTACTAAATATGTAAAGACAAAAAATAAAATAAAGGAATATTCCTATTTTAGCTGTATATTTGTTCCGCTAATTGGAGAATATGGGTATAAATAAATTAATATTTAAATGAATTTAGCCGGTGTAGATGAGGTGGGTAGGGGTGCTTTAGCTGGACCAGTTTTGGCATGTGCCACAATATTACCCACTGACTTCAACTCAACATTAGTTATTGACTCTAAAAAACTATCTATTAAAAAAAGGGAAGAAGCCTTTAATTTTTTAATGAAAAATGTAATCGATTATGGGATAGGTATTGTGTGTCCTAAAATTATTGATAAAATAAATATACATAGGGCAACAAAACAGGCAATGTATATTGCACTAAATCAGCTAAAACAACCTTATAGCCTAGTTGTTATAGATGCTCTGTTATTATCAAAATTAGATGTAAAAAATATAAGTATTAATAAGGCTGAAGATAAATATATTCAAGTTGCAGCAGCTTCAATTATAGCAAAAGTTACAAGGGATAGATTGTTAGATCAGTTAGATAGATTATTCCCAAATTATGGTTTTAATAAAAATAAAGGTTATGGCACAAAAAAACATATAGAGGCCTTAAGGAAATATGGTCCATCTATTGTGCACAGAAAAACTTATTTAAAAAAATTATCTTTTAATAATTTATAGTGATATAATCTACATAAGAAGTTCACATTTACTTTTTAGTGCAAAAATGCTAAATAAATCATTAGAAAAGATTATTTTATAGGATATAAATAGAAAGAATCTTCAATGGGTTTTTATTGCCAAAAAGTGCATATTAAAAAATGAAACTACATATAAAAACTAGTGAATATTGCTATGAAAGAGATTAAATTCTGGAAAATGAGCGGCGCTGGTAATGACTTTATCATTATTAATAATATAGATAACAGTTATAATAATTTTCCCTTTAAAAAATACATATCAAAATTATGTAAAAGAGGTTTGTCAATAGGTGCTGATGGTGTTGTTATAATCAAGCAATCGAAGGTGGCAGATATTGCATGGGAATTCTACAATTCTGATGGATCTATAGCTGAAATGTGCGGCAATGCAGCTAGGTGTGTAAGCAAATTTGCATATTTAAACAATATTACATCAAAAAGATTAACAATTGAAACACTTTCAGGCATTATCAATTCTGAGGTAATTGACGATTATACTATAAAAACTGAGTTACCTCCTCCTAAAATGTTAAAACTTGACTATAAAATTACCTTGGATGATAAAGATATTGCAATCTCATCTATTAATACAGGTGTTCCCCATGTTATAATTTTTGAAGAAAATATAGAAAATGTTGATTTAATAAACTTAGGTAGGAGCATAAGATACAATAGCTTATTTAAGCCAAGGGGTACTAATGTAAATATTTGTGAAATAGTAGATGAGAACACAATAAAGATAAGAACCTATGAAAGAGGCGTAGAGAATGAGACATTAGCTTGTGGAACTGGTGCTTTGGCCTGCGCAATAATATCATCACATAAATTTACAAAATACCCAATTACTGTTTTGACAAAAGGTGGCACTTCTCTTATAGTGTTAAAAAATAATGGAAAATATTATATACAAGCTGAAGCACGAATTGTCTGTAAAGGCAAATTTAATCATGAAGCATATACTTATTAAAATATAAAATTAGGAGGTTCCTATGTATGAAGGTGCTTGTGTTGCAATTGTAACACCCTTTAAAAATGATAAAGTTGATGAAGAAAGCTTAAGAAAACTTGTAGAATTCCAGATAGAAAATGGAACAAAAGGAATAATACCCTGTGGAACTACTGGCGAATCAGCAACACTAACATATGAAGAACACTGCAAAGTTATTGATATAGTAATTGACCAAACAAAGAAGAGAATTCCAGTCATAGCTGGTACTGGCTCAAATAGCACACATGAAACTGTATATCTCACAGAGCACGCAAGAAAAGCTGGTGCAGATGCTGTACTTATTATAGCCCCTTACTACAATAAACCAACCCAAAAGGGGTTATTTGAACATTACAAATATATCGCAGAACATGTTGATCTGCCTTTAATAATTTACAATATTCCAGGAAGGACAGCCTGTAATATATTACCTGATACAATTATAAATCTCTCACATATAAAAAATATAATAGGTGTAAAAGAAGCAAGCCTATCACTAGACCAAGCTGCAAAGATTATAAAGAATACCCCTGATGACTTCTGTCTGCTATCAGGTGAAGACTCTCTAACCTTTCCTTTATTATGCTTAGGCGCTAATGGTGTTATATCTGTAGCATCTAATGTTGTACCAGCTAAAATGGCGCAGATGTGTGAATACATTAAGGCTAATGATTTCATAAATGCAAGAAAAATTCATTACGAACTACTAGACCTGTTTAAAGTTTTATTCCTTGAAACAAACCCTATACCAGTTAAAAAAGCAATGTACCTAATGGGGCTTATTGAAGATGAGATCAGATTACCTTTAACTCCACTATCAGAGGATAATACAAAAATATTAAAGGATGTTTTACACTCATTAAAGATTAACACAGTAAATTAGGAGGTTACAATGAATATATGTGTAGTTGGTGCTGCAGGTAGGATGGGTAGTCTAATTGCGTTAGAGATTATTAATTCTAGTAAATTAAACCTAG
The DNA here is from genome assembly GCA_034189185.1 of Deferribacterota bacterium. Lineage (NCBI taxonomy): Bacteria > Pseudomonadati > Deferribacterota > Deferribacterota bacterium. The sequence goes on along the minus strand of JAXHVM010000064.1, from coordinate 1,837 downwards.
TTGGAGCAATAGAGGCAGAAAATTCTCCTTTCTTAGGAAAAGATATTGGTGATATATGCAAATGTGATAAAACTGGTATAAATATTACATCAAACATATTGGATATAGCTAAAAAAGCAGATATTATAATAGATTTTTCAGGCTCAAAAGGTACAAAGGCCAACTTAGATAATTATAGCAAATTAAAAAAACCTTTGGTTATAGGTAGCACCGCATTAGATGACAGTACAGTCAAAAGCTTAGAAAATATGTCAAAAAATTTCCCCCTTGTTTTATCACCAAACATGTCAATAGGTGTTAATCTACTATTTAAATTAACTGAAATTGTTGCAAAAACACTAAAAGAAGGTTTTGATATAGAAATAGTTGAAGCCCATCACAACATGAAAAAAGATGCACCAAGTGGTACTGCTATGAAATTAGCAAATATAATAAAAGATATAAATTCCCTAAAAGAAAATGATATTATATACGGTAGAAAGGGTGATAGTTGTGTTAGAGAAAAAAATCAGCTTTGTGTACACGCTATAAGAGGTGGAGATATTGTTGGTGATCATACAGTTATGTTCTGTGGTTTAGGTGAAAGGCTAGAGTTAACACATAGGGCTTCATCAAGAAATACTTTTGTTAAAGGTGCTATTAAAGCTGCTCTCTGGATAAAAGAAAAGGAACCTGGATTGTATAATATGTATGATGTCTTAAATCTAAATATATGATATTTAATGACCTACTTTCTTAAAAAACATTATCCCCTTATATTTTTCTTTATTTTATTAGCTGTTATATTTCTATTTTCATTAACTATACGCACCCAAAAATTAGTTTATTGGGAAAAAGAAAATACTAATTATGTAGCCTGTGGATACCCAGCCATGACAACCCTAGATGCTTATTATTGGCTTAGATACGCCAAAGAGTATGATAAAGGTATCTATAATGGTGGCAGTTTAGATAAGTTAAGATTCTATCCAGATTACAAAAAAAAACCCAAAATTATTCCAATGCTCTCTTTTATTTTAGCTAAGGCATCGGCTTTTTTTGATAACAATTATTATTACGCTGGGCTTTATTTGATTCCCTTTCTAGCAAGCCTATTTGTTATCCCTCTTGGCCTTTATTTCTATATCATAAAAAAACCTCTTGCAGGCCTCATTGGGGCAACAATTGCTACTGCGTCATATATGTATATTGCTAGAACTACTATAGGTAGAGTAGACACAGACGCATTAAATCTTTTTTTTCCTATAACTGCATCTCTTTTCTTATTATTGATATATTTAAATAATAAAAAAGTTTATATATATTTAAACACCCTATTATTAGCGTTAACTTTATTATTATTTAATTGGTGGTACTCCCATCCTGGATTTACTATTGTATACTTTGCTTTTCTAATTTTAGTTTTATTAATTAAAAAGTCCAATCTTAAAATATTTATTATATCATCAATAATCTTATTTATATTTTCTAACCCTATCTTTTTTATAGAGGGTATTTATAATCTATTACATTTTACAACCAACTATATAATCGGCAAACCAGACAGCAGCGGAATAAACATGCCAAACATTCTCTCTACCATAACTGAAGCTCAAAAAAGGCCAATCAATATGACTATGTCAGCTATTTTATCAAATAACTATATAAATTTTATTGGTCTATTATCATTTATTATAATATCACTATTCTTTTACAAAAAAATTATCCCTATAATTCCACTATTCTTACTTGGCATTATCTCTTTTAAAAGCTCAATAAGATTTGTAATGTTTCTTGCCCCCTTTGTTGGGATAGGCTATGGACTACTTATACACTTTATAATTGAAAAATTTAAGAT
>JAXHVM010000063.1 GCA_034189185.1 Deferribacterota bacterium | reverse complement strand
GTTGGAGACCTAACTTAGCATACCTAAGAGGTAAAGGTAGAAAAAAAGATAAAAAGGCTTCAAAGGAAAATTAATTATTAGTAAAGATCTTATAAAGTAATTAGGGCACCCAAATAGGGTGCCCTAGTTATTTATACTTGCAAACCTTAAATTAATTATTTTGTTTTTTTGAATTACTATATACTTGGTGAACAAAGGTTTCAAAAGCAATTTCATCTATATTTTCACTACTTGCATCAAAAAACAGATGCAACATAGGTATGTTTTTGTATTGCCTTTTTACCTGCAGCAAAAGTGCATAAGCATTTGTACCTGGCATACAATAAAAGGGGTTCACATTTACAATGCCATTTAGATTTGAATTGATAAATTCTAAGGTTTTAGAAAGTGTAAGTATGGCCTCCCCTTCTAATCTTATATCATAGTAATTACTAGCATGTTTTAGTGATTCTTTTATGGGTGGCTCAAAAGCATTATCAATAATTGAGCTAAATATTTTTGAGATATTATAATGTGTCTTTACTTGAAATCTATTTTTTATCCTATTAATAAAAGCCTGCTTATATTTCTTTGATTTTATCAACTTTCTATAATTAATATAATTTGTATAATAGATCCACTCTGAAAAGGGTGATAAATATACCTCAATTTGCATGGTATTCAACTTTTTTATTATATAATCATTAGCAAAGTCATTTAACCTCACATAGATCTCGCCAACCATTCCAACTAATGGTTTAGAGCCTATTTTTTTACAATAGCTTAAATTTTTGAAATCACTGGCTACCCCTTTTGCTATATCTAAAATATTGTCTCCTCTTCTTATTGCTTCTGTTAATCTCATTAAAGAATCCCTATATAATTTAATTGACTCCCCTTCCCTCTCCTCATGAGCTCTTATTCTATGTAAGATCTTTTTTATTACTTCAACTGTAATTATACCCTCCCAAACTATTTTAAAAAAAAGCTTTCCATCAATATTGAGATTATTATAGAACTCATGATCTGCTTCGTTTGGTGAAAAAATTTTAATATTACTATCAAGCTCTTTTAATATCATTTTTTGTAAATTGCTATATTGGCCAAATCTGCAAGGTCCAGTTGTTGTAGGCATAAAATAATAGACTTGTTTATAATTTTTATAATCCCTTTTGGCTATCTTAATAAGATCACCAGTTGTTAAGATACATGGATAGCATTCTTTTCCTGTAGTAAATTTTTCACTATATTCAATAGAAGTAATATCAGGTTCATCAGTGGTTTCACTCTCAATACCAAAAAAATCTAGGGCAGCCTTTAATATATAGGCCTCATCACACATTTTTGGAATAATAAAGAATATGTCATTCATAAAGTTATGTTAGTAATAACTTGTCTGTTGAATCAAAAAATGCCTCAAGTCTTGTTATAATTCCAGCATCAGCAGTGTGCTCATCAATTTCTAATTCAAGATAAGTTTTTTTCATATTTCTTCTAAAGAATTGTGAAATAAATGAATCAGGACCACATCCAAAATTAGTAACATATATTCCATGTAAATTTTGATCCTCACTAATCAATTTGCAAAGATTCAATATTCTTTGACCTGATTTCCAATACATATTATCGACAAGACCACAATACTCTTCATCAATATTGAAAAAATCCATTGGAGCTGCTATTTTACCCATCTCATATATTTTATCTGCTAAATAAATATTCAAGCCAAAATCATAAGTATTGTATGGTCTACCTATTATAATGTATATATTTTTATCTTTAAATTTCTCTATATAATTTTTTGAAGCCTCTTTTAGCTCTTTTTTAAAGTTATTATAGTTTCTGTAACCCTCTAAATAAGCAGTTTTTATCTCTTTCTTTTTGATGTTAAAGTATTTTCCAAATTCATTATACAAAATGCTTACAATCTCATCTAAATCTTCATTAAGAAATAGTATTGGGGAGAAGACATTTATACTATTTCTATCAAATGATGAAAACAACGTAAAAGGAAATCCTTGTACAAGTGGACAGTTATGGAAATGTTTTGCATTTTTTGTTTGAAACATCTCACATATTGAAGGTATAAATATATTTTTAATACCCTTTTCTAATAAATACTTTATGTGACCATATGCAACTTTTATTGGAAGACATGTATCATAAGAGCACAACTTTAGACCATCCTTCAATATTTTATTATTAGTAATTGGTGAGATTGTGATATTAAATCCTAATTTACTTAAAAAAGTACTAAATAACGGTATTAACTCCCACTGGTAAAATATTTGTGGCAAACCTATCACACCTCTTTTTTTATTATTTTCTAAACCTGTATTTGTATATTTAAATAAAATGTCATTCCTTAAATGAAATAAATTATCTATATTTTGTTCTATTTTCTTTTTAGTGTTTTCATATTTTCCACAACGGCCACCATAAAAGAGACTTTTTCCGTTATCTCTTTTTATTTTAATAATTCTACAACTATTACTGCAGCCATTACATTCAAAAGATGATACATCTACAATCTCCTTATCTATATTAAAACCTTTAAAATTGCTTTTTTTATCTCCAATATACTTCTTTACTAAAAGTGCTGCTCCAATTGCACCTGTAACCTCATGATGAGGGGAAACATAGATATCTTGTTTTAAGATATTATTAAAGGCTGAATGAACAGCTTCATTAAATGCAACGCCTCCTTGAAAAAAAATCTTTTTACCAATTTTCTTATTTCCAACTACCCTAAAAAGATAATTTTTAACAATTGAATATGAGAGGCCAGCTAATATATCTTCAATTTTTTCATTATCACATACAGCTTTTGTAACTTCTGAGCCAATAAAGACAGTGCATCTATCTCCTAGTGGAAGAGGATTTTTTGATTTGAAAGCTAGATTACTAAACTCATTTTTTATATTAATCCCTAAAATTTCTGCCTGTTCTTCTAAAAATGAACCAGTGCCAGCAGCACAGACTTTATTCATAGTAAAATCTTCAACACCTCTTGTGTTTAGAGATATATATTTCGAATCTTGCCCCCCTATCTCAAAAATTGTATCAACATCTTTATCTATGTATTTTGCTGCCATTGCTTGAGCTGTTATCTCATTTTTTATTAAATCTGCACCAACTAGTTCACCTATCAGATATCTTCCTGAACCTGTTGTGCAAACACCTCTGACATTAGCATTTTCCTTTATTTTATTATCTAACTGCTCAAAGCTTTTCTTTATAGCTCTAATAGGATTGCCTTCTGTAGGTAGATAAGTTTTTGCAACTAAATTGCCACTACTATCTATTATAGCAACATTTGTGCTAACTGAACCAATGTCTATGCCAATGTAGATAGGGCAATCATAAAAATTTTTTAAACTTTCACTTAATCTATACAATGGTTTTTTTAATATTTGATTAGATGAATTACTATTATGTAACTCTTTATTTTTATTTATAAAATATATTTTACTTTTATCAACAAATCTATTTTCAAGATATTCTACCACTGCCCCAATAGCTGCTAAAAAGTTATAATGCTCACTAACAATAAAACTATTTTCATCAATGCCTAATATATCCAAAAAAGCTCTTCTAACACCCTCATTTGCTGCCACACCACCTTGAAAAGAGATCTTTAATGGTGGTATTTCATTCTTACATATAGTGCTATAATAATTTCTGGCAACAGCGTAACACAACCCTGCAATTATATCATAGTCAGGAGTTCCAATTTGCTGTAAGTGAATCATATCACTTTTGGCAAAAACTGAACATCTACCAGCAATTAATGGTGGATTTTCTGACAGTAAAGCCTTTTTTGAAAATTCCCCTATATTAAGATTCAATCTATAGGCTTGTTGATCAAGAAAAACACCCGTTCCTGCTGCACATTTTGAATTTATTGTAAAATCTTCAATGGAAAGTGAATTATTACTATGTGGTTTAATTTTTATTAATTTTGAACTTTCTGCTCCAATTTCAATTATAGACCTTATATTGTTATCTGTAAAATAAGCCCCTTTTGCATGACAAACAACTTCATTAATGTAGGGAAACCCTTCTTCTATTGCAATGTTTTTACCGGCACTCCCTGTTAATACTATAGCAAAATTACTATATGTCTTTTGTTTTTGACTTATATATGTTTTAAATATATTTAATGGCTGCCCCTCAGTTGGGATATATAATTTATCTTTTATTGAGTAATTATTATCTATTACAATAGCCTTAAAAAAACGCGAGCCTATATCTATTCCAATTATTTGCTTTGTCATATTTTAAGATATATAATATCATATTTTTAGATATTTACACAATTTTTGATAAACAATTCTTATTCATTTATTTTAATTATGCCTCTTCTTATAGCAAATTTAATCAGTTCGTATTTTGAGTGCAGATCAAGTTTTTCGCTAATATTTGACTGGTGAGCAATAGTTGTTTTAATACTTATATTTAGCATCTCTGCTATTTCTTTATGTGTATAGCCTTCTGCTAACAATTTTAATACTTGTTTTTCTCTGTCTGTGAGCTTATCATAGGGGTCTTTTATATTACTAATATCTTTTTTCCCTAGATATCCAGCAACTATTTCAGATGCAACATCAGGATACAAATAAACCTCTCCCCTACTAACAGCTTTTATAGCTGATATAAGCTCAACACCTGCAGCCTTTTTTAATATATAGCCTGAAACCCCTGCCTGTAAAAATCTTAATATATATTGAGTATCATCATACTGGGTTAAAACTATAATTTTCGCATCTTTATCAATTTTTTTTATCTCTAAAGTTGCCTCATAACCACCCAACTTTGGCATTCTAATGTCCATTAAAACTATATCAGGCCTATATTTTTTAAACATCTCTATAGCTTCAACACCATCTGATACCTGGGCTACAACCTTAAAATCATTACAAGTATTCAATATAGCTACTAAACCCTCCCTAACTAAATCATGATCATCTGCAATTAAAATATTTATTTTATCCATATTTATCCCTCTAACTTAATTCGAAGGGTTATTTCTGTCCCTTCTCCTTCCTTTGAATTTATATCTAGCATCCCATCTATTATACCTGCTCTTTCCATCATACCCAATATTCCAATGCCTCTTAAGCTTCCAGTGTCTTTCCTTAAATCGCTAAACATTTTTTCTAAATCAAAGCCAATACCATCATCTTTTATTGATACCTCTAAAAAACCATCACTGCTCTTTATCATTGATATTGATACATTTTTAGCTTTTGCGTGTTTGATTATATTTGTAATTGTCTCCTGAATTATCCTAAATATATTAATCTCATATTCATGGGATAATCTTAAATTCTCAATATCTTTTAATTTAAGCTCATAATCAATGTCGCTCTTTTTTAATGTATTTTGTAAAAGCCATTCTATTGAAGATTTTAAACCTAGTTCATCAATTAGGGGTGGCCTAAGATTTTGCATTATATATTTTACATTATCAAATGTTCTTAGTATTAATGATCTTAATTCTTGTAAGTTATTATATACATCTAAATTTTTATCTTTATCAATTTTATTTATGTAAATATCTAAGTGCATTAATATTGCAGACAGATCTTGTAAAATCTCATCATGTAGTTCTCTAGCTATTCTGTTTCTCTCATTTTCTTGAGAATTTATCACTCTTTTGAGTAACATCTCTATAATTTTTTTACTTTCTTCAATTTCTTTTGTTCTTTTACTAACCTCTTTCTCAAGTTCAATATTATAATTTTCTAAATAACTTAATGTTTTTGACAATTTTATCCTCATATTCTCAAAACTCTTACCTAACTCTAAAACCTCATCACTCCCTGTTACCACTAGGGGCTTATTATAGTTTCCTTTGGATATTTCTTTTGTCTCTAAAATCAAATCATTTATAGGTGCAGTGATATTTCTGCCTAAACCAACAGAAAATACAATTCCAGTAAGTATATAGAGTAAAAATATAGACAATAATATCCAGGCTACTTTCACAACAGGGGCAAACATAGTGGGTGAAAGAGATCCAAAAAGCACTGCCCAAGGGGCATTACCTAAAGGATTTATTGCCAATTCAATATTTTTTTCTCTGCCATATTGATCTAATAGTATAACCTTAGATAGGCGATTTTTCTTAGTTTCTATAATTTTATCTAAATTTTTATTAAATTTTACACGTTTATAGTTTTTATTTGACACTAAAACATTTCCTTTTATATCAACAAGTCCAATATAATTGTCTTTTAAAATATTCAGATTTTTTATAAATATATTTAATTCAAACCTATTAATACTAATAACTCCAACAATTGCACCAATACTTTCATTTTTAGTATTCTTTAATGGAACTACTGTATAAACTACATTTTTGTTTGTTTTATTAATCAAAGGAGATATAACAAACCTGTCTGTTTCAACTGCTCTTTTTACATAGGGTTTATAATATAATTTTGAAAAATTCGCATAATTTTGTGGGTAGGATTCAAAGATTTCGCAATCTCTATTCACAATAAATATGCTCTCAGTAAACATTGAATATCTATAAGCATTTTCTAAGAGTTTTTGCACAACATTGGGATTATAATTATTAAAATTAATTATTCTTGTAAGTGATATATCAAAAAGTTTTTTTATATTATTTTCCAGATTATAATCTATACAGCGCGTAATTGATTCTGAAACATTTTGCTGATTTACTTTAAGATGATTTATATCATTTATTATAAGATAATATGAAACAATGCCAAAGGAAAGTGATATAAACAATGTAAATAACAATGTTGCAATTAATATTCTTCTTTGCATTAAATCTAAAAAATTTATATATATTAATCTTCAAATTTTCTTTTATATTCTTTAAAATGCTCCTTAATATACCTCTTTTTTGAGAGATATCCTGTAAAAATTGAAGTATCCAAAGGTATGGCATCAGGATTAAATATGGCATTATAAATATGTGATACAATAATAATAAACAGTATAATTGCTTGGTTATAATGAACCGTTTTTGCAATTGGAATAATTATTCCAGGCAAATAATTTGTAAGAGTGATAGGAAAACATAGTATAATACCAGAAAAAATTAATAAAAGTATACTTATAAATATCCCCCAATATTCAAATTTTTGTCTATAGGTATAGCGGTCGTTCTCAGCTCTTTTATTAGTTACCCTAATAAAGTATTTTAAATCTTTAATAAAGTTATCAAAATCTTCTTTGGTTATCATCATTGATACTTCCATATTAAAGTATAATATTCCAACAAAATTATATAATATATGTATAATAAAGAGGCATATTAGAGATACTCCAAAATACATGTGTATTAAGACAACATTGTCAATACCACCAAAATATTTTATAAGCCACATTGAAATATCTAATGTATAAAATTTCTGTACAAAACCTGTTATTAATAAAAGGGTTGTTAGAATCATACATATTAAATGTTCAGATATCCTATAAATTGAAAATCTTCTAATCTTGTCTTTCTGTTTCACCTATTTCCTCATCTACTAACAGCATATCTCCATATAGATAAAAATATCTGTAAAATTATACTAACTATTAAAATTATTATAAAAAATTTATAAAACCATATGATTACAAATAAAACAGGGGTTTTATAAAATGTTGGTATATAGTGAGACAACCATGCATTTGGAAAGTTTAATGATGCTTTTTTATGACAATGCCTACATCTTTTTACTAACTTCTCTTTTAAGACATCTTCTTCAATATATCTAAGGCTTTTAATATTATGAACACCATGACAATCAACACATGTTGCTACCTTTTCTAAATTATCAAATTTACCATTCTCTCTTAAATATAGGGCGGTTTTCTTACCGTGAAAACTTTCTATATATGTACTTATTACTTTTGTTGACAAACCATATTTGCCAACAATTTTTTCATTTACATGGCAGTTACCACACAACTCTGGTATATGCAATCTAAAATTAGCTGTCAGAGGGTTTTTTATTTCATGGGAAGTATGGCAGTCAATACAATTTGGAACATCTTTATTATGTTCATCAAACAGTGCTGCCCCATGTACGCTTTTAGCATAAATATTATAGATTTCATCATGGCATTTGCCACATTTTCTAGCTATTTTTGTTCGCTCTTCACCAAATTCTTGTATCTCATGATAGCCGTGACAGTTTGTGCAGAGAGGCACCCTTTCATCCCCTTTAGATAAGAGTTTGCTATGTATACTATCTTCATACATAGTATATTTATCAAAATGACACCTTCTACACGTATCTGCATTAGCAATACTTAGATTACGTCTATTTTCAAAGGTCCTTCTTGGGTGAAGATCATGAGAAAAGCCATAGTGGCAATCAGAGCATTGTAAATCCTTATGGACTGAACTGCTCAATTCATTTATATTTATTTTTGCTGATAACTTGTCTCCATTTAGAAATTCAATTTGTATTTCATTTTTATGACAACTTAAACAATATTCCTTCTCATCACTAGTATTATTTAAAGGTGACCCGCTCTTGGCTGTATAATGAGGACTGTGACAATTTGTGCAAAGTAAAAATTGTGATCCATCCTTACTGCCAATAAAATTTTTATGTATCTTATCATTTAAGATATCACTGTGACAACTATCACAAATATTATTTGACATAATCTTATATTGACTATATGACCTAAATCTTCTTTTAGGATGACTGCTCTCAAATTCAATATGACATGCTGTGCACTCTAAATCTTTATGAGCTGAACGTTTATATTTATCTACATTAACAATAGCTTCAATTCTCTCTCCATTTTCAAAAACTTTGTATATTCCTTGTTTATTGTGGCAATCTATGCAATTATTTTTTTTTACAGAGTTTTCACAATATCCACTTGTAAACCAACACATAACTATAGTTGTAAATGCTATACAGTACAAAAGTTTACTAATTTTAATCATAATATTACTATAGTTTAAGTCTTGTCTTTCAGCGCATATCCGTGCATATACTCAGCTTCTTCCTTAGGCTTATAACCTGTAATCATTGTTTTTATGGAGCCCTTGATAACGAAAACTGACATATATAGATGTATCATAAAAAATCCAACAAGAATTATACCAATAATATTATGAATATATATAGAAACTTGAAGTAATTTAACATCTGGTGGCAATGATAAAATAACTATACCTGTTATAAACAAAATTACTCCTCCAATACTTGATAATATTAACCACAATTTTTGGCCAAAATTAAATTTATCTGCTGGCACAACCTTTTTCTTTTTACTCAAATAGCCTCCCAACATCATTAACCACTTAATATCATATGGTTTTGTAATAAAATATTTTCTCCACATAATTATCATAAGGATATCAAAAATAATAAATAAAAATGCAGTAATGCGATGGATATACCTAGTGATAAGTATAATTATACCACCTCCCAGATTATCAGCAAAAATTATGATTATTCCTGTTATTACTAATATAACAAAAGTAATTGCAACGCTCCAATGCACAAATCTATTCCAGAAATTAAACCAATATATTTTTTCCTCTTCATTAAATTCTTTACTGCCAAAAATTAAATAGTGTATTATAAAACCCAAAATTGCAACAAAAATAACCAACAAACAAGAAATCTTAAAAATTACAGCCTGAGAAAAGGATGTATGTATTTTGTATTTATCAAAAGAAGACGTAACAACTCCTGTTTGAGTTTTGTACACTCCACTTTCAAGATACCCATGACATTTCCCACATGTTTCATCCAAGTTAGATTTATTTATGGATGATTGAGGATCTTCTTTAGGTAAAATAAGATGTTTATCATGGCAATCTGTGCATAGTGCTGATCTAACAAATCCCATAAGTGTTGCTCTTCCGTGATAATTATCTTGATATATCTTAGACTGCTCTAAATGGCAATTCCCACACTCTTTAGTTTCAATACCAAACAGTGTTATCCTACTAGTCTCATAAATTTCATGTTCGCTATGACATGTTGTACATACAGGTACATTAGGGTTTCCCTCTTTAAGTAATTTACCATGTATACTATTAATATACCTATCTAATATATATCTATGGCAGTCCCCGCATAATTCAGGTATATTAGTAAAATATGTCTTTGAGTTAACATTATTGGAAGGCAATATTATATGTGCTCCATGACAATCGGTACAAGTGGGTGCATTCGCTAATCCACTTGATAACAGTGCTTTATTGTGTATACTCAGATTATATCTTTCTATATCACTATGACAGTTTAAACATAGCTTTGATACATTTAATTTATTTATTTTAGATTTATTATTATCCTTTGGATAAATATCATGAGTACCATGACAATCTTTACAACTTGGTTTGCCTTTCTCATCTTTAAAATGTACATTTCCTTTTTCACCGGTAATTTCACTTACTATATCGCTGTGACAATTACCGCAATTAACTGGTGCAATTTTTTTTTGATGAGGTATAGCCTTCACATCGCTGTGGCAGCTAATACAATTTAGCTTATTGTGTACACTATTTTCAAGAACACTTTTATCAACTTTTGGATCCATATTAAGATGACAATTTAAACAATTATTATTTTCTAAAGCAGAAAATACTAAATTATTTAATAAAAAAATAAAAAATAAAGCATACAATATCAAAGTAAATAAATGTTTCATATATAACCTCCCTAC
>JAXHVM010000062.1 GCA_034189185.1 Deferribacterota bacterium | reverse complement strand
CAATAAGAATGTTAAAAATAAGAAATAACTCAGTTTTTTTAGTAAAAACAATTTTTTCAAGATTAAAAAAATTCATTATAGCAATTTAATTATATAAGTTTTATAGTTATATTAAAATCTATAAAAGGGGAAATCGATGGAAGAGAAGAATTTTGTTCATCTGCATATGCATACGGCTTATTCCTTTTTAGATGGAGCAATTAGCTTGGATAAGCTTTTTAATAAAGTTAAAGATTGTGGCATGAAAGCTGTGGCAATTACAGATCACGGTGCTATGTTTGGCACAATTGATTTTTATAGAAAAGCTTTAAAATATGGAATTAAACCGATCCTTGGATGTGAGGTTTATGTAGCACCCGATTCACGATTTAATAAGGAATATGAAAAGAGTGAAGATAAGAATTATCATTTAATACTACTTGCAGAGAACAATCAAGGTCTAAAAAATCTACAAATTTTAGTATCAAAGGCCTTTTTGGAGGGTTTTTATTACAAACCACGTATTGATAAAGAACTGTTAAAAGATTATAGTAGCGGCCTTATTTGTTTGTCAGCTTGCTTGGCAGGTGAATTGCCTAGATCAATACTAAGGGATGGCCTAGAAAAATCTATAGAAAAAGCAAAAGAATATGAAGATATCTTTGGAAAGGGAAATTTTTATTTGGAGATACAAGACAATGGTCTTGCCGAGCAAAAGATTGTTAATAACAATATTATAGAGATATCAAAAAAAACTGGTATACCAATTGTTGCTACCAATGATTGTCATTTTTTAAATAGAGAAGATTATATGTCACATCGCATATTAATGTGTGTTCAGATGCAAAACACCCTATCTAATTCTAAGAACAACAATATGGGGCATACTGAAGAGTTGTATGTAAAAACACCTAAAGAGATGTGGGATTCCTTTGGTTCAATCCCACAAGCTTTACATAACACCCTTGATATCGCAGAAAGATGTGAAGCATCATTTAGGTTTGGTGATTTAAAACTTCCACAATATGATGTGCCTAAAGGATATGATTCTAATTCATACTTAGAATATTTAGCAAATGAAGGATTAAAGGAGCGTCTTAGAAATATTCCAGAAGAAAAACATAGTAAATATTATGATAGACTAAAAGAAGAGTTAGAAGTAATTAAGTATAAAGGCTATTCTGGGTATTATTTAATTGTATGGGATTTTATTAAATATGCCAAAAACAATAACATACCTGTTGGCCCTGGTAGAGGCTCTGGTGCGGGATCTTTAACGGCTTATGCTTTAAAAATAACAGATATAGACCCCATTCGTTTTAATCTATTGTTTGAAAGATTTTTAAATCCTGAGAGAAAAAGTATGCCAGATTTTGATGTAGATTTTTGTATGAATAAGAGGGACTTAGTTATAGATTATGTAAAAAATAAATACGGTCAAGACAGGGTTAGCCAAATTGTTGTCTTTAGCACATTAAAAGCAAGAGCTGCCCTTAGAGATGTTGGGAGGGTGTTAGAGATCCCTCTAAATACAGTTGATAAACTAGCTAAAATGATACCCTTTTCACCTAATATGACCTTAGAGAAAGCAATAAAGATAGATCCCTCAATTGAAGAGAGTATTAAGGCGGTACCAAAGGGAGATGAACTACTAAGACATACGTTGAATTTGGAGGGCCTATATAGACAAACGGGGATGCATGCCGGTGGAATTGTTATATCAGATGAGCCACTAGTGGAATATGTGCCACTCTGCAAAGGAGTAAATGATGAAATGCTAACCCAGTACGAAAAGGATACCTTAGAGCTCATAGGTTTAGTTAAGTTTGATTTTTTAGGATTAAAAAACCTAACAATTATTGATGAAGCACTATGCTTAATAAGAAAAAAGTATAATGCTAAAATAAATATTCAAGATTTGCCTACTAACGATAAAAAAACTTATGATATTTTAAGTAGTGGGGAGACAACAGGGGTGTTTCAGCTTGAAAGTTCTGGCATGCGAAGTTTGCTTAAGAAGCTAAATCCCACATGTTTTGAAGATATAATAGCTGTTTTGGCTTTATATAGGCCTGGTCCTATTGGCAGTGGTATGCTAGATGACTTTATCCAGAGAAAGCATGGCAAACAGAAAATTGATTATTTCTTTCCTGAACTAGAAAATATACTTAAAGAGACATATGGCATAATAGTTTATCAAGAGCAAGTAATGCAAATAGCTCAAAAAATAGCAGGATATTCACTGGGCAGTGCTGATCTTTTAAGAAGGGCGATGGGAAAGAAAAAACCTGAAGAAATGAAGAAACATAGAAATATATTTTTATATGGTAGTGACGAATTAGGCATACCTGGGGCAATAAAAAAGGGATATGATAAGAAAAAAGCAGAAAAATTGTTTAATTTAATGGAGATATTTGCTGAGTATGGTTTCAATAAAAGTCATTCAGCTGCATATGCAATGCTTGCGTATCAAACAGCATACTTAAAAGCTCATTATCCTGTTTGTTATATGGCAGCCTTGCTCTCTTGTGAACTAGAGAAGGGTGAAAAAATTGAGTTTTTGATTGAGGAATGTAAGAGGGTTAATATTGATGTATTGCCTCCTGATATTAATGAGAGTTTTAAAGATTTTGTTGCTTATAAAGATAGTATTAGATTTGGGCTTTCAGCGATTAAAAATGTTGGCACTAAAGCAATAGAAGATATAATAAAAAAACGTGAAAAGGATGGATCTTTTAAGAGTATATATGATTTTTGTAAAAGGGTAGACATATATCAATGCAACAAAAAAGTTGTTGAATCTTTGATAAAAGCAGGGGCTTTTGATAGTTTTGGCAAAACAAGAAAGGCGCTCTTACAAGTGTTAGATAAGGCTTTAGAAGAAGGGCAAAATAAACAAAAATTTAAAAATCAAGGTGTAACTATTACAATTGATGAACTACTTGAAGATATTGAAGGTGAAAAAGAAGAGACCTATGAATATTACCCAGATGTAGGGGAAATGCCAGAAACTGAGCTATTGAGGTTTGAGAAGGAAGTATTGGGTTTTTATATTAGCAAACATCCTTTTAGTCTATATTCCAAAATTTTAGAGGGTATTACAACTAGTATTAAGCAATTGAAGGATTCAGCAGATGAGAATATTGTTACTACCTCTGGGATGATAAAAAGTATTAGGTACCATATTACAAAAAATAATGAAAAAATGGCTTTTGTGACTTTAGAGGATATAGAGGATAGCGTTAATGTTGTTATATTTCCAAAATTGCTTGAAAAGGTTATATCAATAATAAATGAGGATAATATTGTTGTTGTAAAGGGCAAATTAAGTGTTAACGAAGAGGAATTTAGCATCCTTGCAGATGAATTATTCTCAGTGGATACAGGTATATCAAAGCTTGTTCAGTCTTTTACAATTGTTTTAGATGAAAATACGATGCCCGAGACTATTCAGAAGCTTAAACAATTAGTTGTGCGTTATAAAGGCCCAATTCCCTTATCTTTTAAAATATGTAGTAGCAAAGGGTATACTGTTGAGATAGCCACTTCTAAAGAATATAGCATAAAACTTGATATAAATTTCCTCTATAAACTAAAGGGAATTATAAAAAAGGACAACTATTTTTTAGAAATTAAAAATAATGAGGTTAAGAAAAATGGATCAAGCTTTAACTATAGCTACGTCTGATAGTGGAGGTGGCGCAGGTGTACAGGCTGATTTAAAAAGCTTTGCAGCAAACAATGTATATGGTACTTCAATTATAGTAGCTTTAACTGCACAAAATACAAGAGAGGTAAAATCTATATATCCTTTAAGCAAACAATTTATTCAAGATCAGTTTGATGTTATATTTAGTGATTTTACAATTAATGCTGTAAAGATTGGTATGTTATATAGTGCCTCTATTATAGGTGTAGTTGTGGAAAATCTCTTAAAATACAAAGCCAAAAATATTGTAGTTGATCCTGTTATGTTGTCAAAGAGTGGCGCAAAACTACTTGAAGATAGCGCAGTTTATACATTAAGAGAAGAATTATTTAAGATTGCTGATTTAATAACCCCTAATATAGAGGAGGCAACATATCTTTCAGGAGTTAAAATCCAAAGCATAGATGATATGAAAAAAGCTTCAAAAATTATAAAAAATATGGGGCCTCGTGGTGTGTTAATTAAAGGAGGGCATTTAGAAGGCGAAGAAGCAATTGATCTACTATTTTATAATAATGATTTTTCATTTTTTAAAAGCCAAAAAATATCAACAAAGAATACACATGGAACAGGTTGCACATATTCATCAGCAATAGCAGCAAATTTAGCAAAAGGGAAAGATATTGTTAATGCTGTAGAAAGCGCTAAAACGTATACCTTTAATGCTATTAAATATGCTAAAGACCTCTACATTGGTAATGGATTTGGCCCGCTAAATCATTTTTATTTTTTAGAACATAAATAAATTACTGGTTTTATAAATACATCAGAAGGAATAGTAGTCTTACATATCATTTAACATAAAATAAGAGCCTTTGTTTATAAGGTATTATTCTAAACGCATGATAAGATCTCCACTTTCTACATCACTACCTTCGCTTAGATATATATTGTTTACTCTTCCATCTAAACTTGATGTTATTTTTGTTTCCATTTTCATTGCTTCAGTTATTACAAGAGGCTTGCCTTTATGTACTGTGTCTCCTTTTTTAACAAGTATCTGAGCAATTTTACCAGGCATAGTTGCGCATATATCTCTAGGATCATCAAGGTTTCCTTTAATATTTGATTTTACTATTTCTGCGAATTTTTCATCTTTGATTTGCACGCTTCTAGGTTGACCATTTAATTCAAAATATACTGTTCTATAACCCTTTTTATCAATTTCACTAAAACCTAAATATTTAATAATAAGGGTTTTACCCTCTTCTATGTCTACATATATTTCTTCTTCTCTTTTTAAAGGGTAAAAAAACGATTTTGTAGAAAACACTGAAGGATCGCCGAATACATCAGTAAATTTAATATAGTCTTTAAATACAGCAGGGTATAGTGCATATGAAATTATATCTTCTTCAGTGAAATTTCTATTAAAGATATTTTTTAACTCTTTTTCTGCAGATTGAAAATCATATTCTTTAAGTTGTTTTCCTGGCCTATCTGTTATCGGTTTTTCACCTTTTAAAATAATTTTTTGTAATTTTTTTGGGAATCCTTTGTATGGTTGACCTAACATGCCTTTAAAAAAATTATATACTGAGTCAGGAAAAGATAAGGTCTCTCCTTTTTTATAAAGATCTTCAATTGTAAGGTTGTTTTTTACAAGAAATAATGCCAGATCTCCGACAACCTTTGATGAAGGGGTTACTTTTATAATGTCGCCCAATGCGTCATTGACTTTCTTATACATATCTTTTATTTCCTCCCATTTGTCCACGAGGTTTGTTGCTTCAATTTGCACTATTAAGTTTGAATATTGTCCTCCAGGGATTTCATGTTTATAAACTTCAGCTGTTGGAGATTTTAATCCACTTTCGAAGGGGAAATAATACCTCCTTACTTTTTCAAAATAGTCAGATATCTTTTGTGCCCAATAAATATTTATTGATGAACGCTTCTCTGTTGATTTTATTGCTTCTAAGATAGAGTTAAAGCATGGTTGGCTTGTAAGCCCGCTCATAGAGCTTGTAGCTACATCAACAATATCAGCTGAGGCTTCAATTGCATTTAACAATGAGGCTTCAGCTACACCGCTAGTTGAATGGGTGTGAAAATGAATAGGCAAGCCTGTTTCTTCCTTTATGTGCTTAATAAGCATTTTTGCTGCATAGGGTTTACACAAACCTGCCATATCCTTTATACCTATTATATCCGTTCCAGCATGAGCTAATTCTTTGCTTAAATCAACATAATATTTTAAGTTATACTTATTTTTTGAGCTATCTGTTATATCACCTGTATAACAAATTGCTGCTTCACAAACTTTCCCCTGTTTTTTTACCTCATCAATTGCTGGTCTCATCTGCTCAACCCAATTGAAACAGTCAAAAATACGAAAAATATCTATTCCATTTTTAGAGGATAATCTTATAAATTCTTTCACTACATTATCGGGATAATTTGTATAACCAACTGCATTAGAAGCTCTAAGCAACATTTGGAACATTATGTTAGGGATTTTTTCCCTTAAAAGTTTTAGTCTTTCCCAAGGGGATTCTTTGAGGAATCTATATGAAACATCAAAGGTTGCTCCTCCCCACATTTCTATTGAAAACAATTCAGACATATAATGGGAATAAATATCAGCTATATTGAGCAGATCTATTGTTCTAAGTCTTGTGGCGAGCAATGATTGGTGAGCATCTCTAAATGTTGTGGATGTAAAAAGTACTTCTTTACTATTGTTAATATATTCTATTATGCCCTTTACACCCTTATTTTCCAGTATATTCTTTGTTCCTTCAGGTACTTTATCACCATGCCTTATAATAGGAGTAGTAATTGTGGGTAGTGTTGTTTCATCTGATATATAAACCCTTGATGGATTGTTAATAATATTATTTCCTAAAAACATTAATGCTTTTGTTGCCCTATCTTTTATCTGTTTGAATTTGAATAGATTAGGCGTATTGTCTATAAATGTGGTATTAGCATCACCTCTTAAAAAAGTGGGGTGTTGTATAACATTTTTAAGAAAAGGTATATTTGTTTTTACACCTCTTATGCGAAATTCACTTAGGGATCTGTTCATCTTTCTTGCAGCAGCTTCTAAATTTCTACCCCATGTTGTAACTTTTACTAGCAAGGAGTCGTAATGAGGTGTAATCTTAGCATTGATAAAACCGCTGCCTGCGTCTAACCTTACCCCAAAACCAGAAGCTGTTCTATAAGCCTGTATTTGTCCTGTATCAGGTATAAAATTGTTTTCAGGATCTTCTGTGGTAACTCTACACTGAATAGCATGACCATCTTTTTGTACAGATTGTTGGGATTTTATATTAATTTCCTTAGAATCTAGTTTTTTCCCTTCGGCAATTAGAATCTGGGATTGCACTATATCTATACCTGTAATCTCTTCTGTTACTGTGTGTTCAACCTGAATTCTGGGATTAACCTCTAAAAAGTAATAATTGTATTTGTTGTCAACTAAATATTCAACAGTTGCCGCATTAACTAAACCTGCTTTCCTGGCTAAGATTATAGAAGAATTGTATAATTTATTTAAAAGTTCCTTGTTGATATTCAAAGATGGAGCCATCTCTATTATTTTTTGATGTCTCCTCTGTATTGAACAGTCTCTTTCATATAAATGTATTATATTCCCATAGTTATCTGCTAATAGTTGAACCTCAATATGTTTTGGTTTTTCAATATATTTTTCTAATATAATACCTTCTCTACCAAAAGATTTTAAAGATTCATTTTTAGCTGACTCAAAATTCATAATTAATTCATCTTCACTATTACAGATCCTTATCCCTCTGCCTCCACCACCTGCTGTTGCCTTAATTAATAAAGGATATCCGATATTTTTTGCTATATTTTTAGCTTCTACTATGTTTTTGACTTCTTTATCAGAGCCTTCAATTATAGGAATATTGCACTTTGCTGCTAACATTCGTGATATATGTTTATCGCCAAATGTTTTTAATGTTTTATATGATGGCCCTACGAAGATTATACCCACATTATTACAAGCTTTTGCAAATTCAGAGGATTCGGATAAGAAACCATAGCCAGGATGTATAGCATCAATATCTTTATTTAGTGCTAACTCAATAATTTCGTCAATGTTGAGATAAGCAGCTATAGGATCTAGGCCTTTGCCTATTAAATAGGCCTCATCGGCTTTATAGCGGTGTAGTGAGTATCTATCCTCATTAGAATAAATAGCAATTGTTTCTATATTAAGTTCTGTACAAGCCCTAAAAATTCTTATTGCTATTTCACCGCGATTAGCTACTAAAAGTCTTTTTATCTTCACAATTATCCCTCTAAATATTTATAATTAGTTTAGTTTATAGTATAATTATAAAGAAAAGTAAAACCCAATATGTGAAATATTTTAAGATAATAAAATATTTATTAAATTATTAAAATAGTTTGATTTCTTCATTTAAATATAATCTATCACTGGTACGTTTATGTAAATGCAATACCCCTTTGTTTTTGCATTTAAAAACGGTATTTAAATGCTTGTAATGAGAATTTTATTAATAAGCTTTTAATTTATTTATTTATAGTTATTTACACTCGCTTATATTTACTACTCTGTTACTCCTCTCTATAGTGTAAAGCATCCCTGGATCACTTCTATCCCATGCAATACCTTGTCCTTCGTTTGCTACAGCTATGGTATCTACTAATTTCAATATTGAACCAGATTCAGGTAATTCAACTTTATACATCTCACTTAGATCATGCCCTGTTACATAGAGGTAGCCATCTTCTCCCCAAGAGCCACCTGAAATACTCATAGGTTCAGCTTTTTCAATTATCTCATCAGGGAATATAAAAGCCTCCTGAAAATCCCAGTTACTATCAAATTTTATTAATTGTGTATAATATGAATTGCCATACGGATCCATTGATGGACCAAAAACCCTGCTGTAATTGCCAAATGTTGCCCACCAGCTATTATTATGCCAGTCAACCCATGTTAAGGACCCCCAGTTTATTCCAAAGCTATGAGAATCAATATGTTTCATTGTTTTTGTATCCCATACCTCTACAGAGCTAGTCATTGGTAAGTCGTGATAATTTGAGTGGGCACAATATAATTTGCCATTCACCACAACGCCAGAATCTAGATGTATAATAGGCCCATTTTCATCGCCTACCCACTTTGAAATGAGTTTGCCAGTATTTTTATCATACTTCCCTATTTCTCTGTTATTTATTGCATAAAAATACTTATCATCCACTGCTACACCTTGCCTTGCAAACTCAGAAGGATAGGATTTAACAAGGGAGCAACTATTTATCTGGTTTTTAATATACTTGCCTAAACCAGCCTGTGTTTCAAATGTTTTATCACTTGCTATACACATCCCAGCTAAGGCAATAAATATTAATATAATATGTTTAAACATATGTTCCTCCTATTATTTAAGTTTGTCAGCATTTAACACCCAATAGGCTAAATCAGGCTGTTCAACAAAAAGTCCATCAACATTATATTTGAAATAAAATGTTTTAAGTTCCTCTTCAAAGGATTTGTATTGTTCCTTTACATCTTCTTTTCTGAAAGTCCATGGATGGACTAAGAGCCCATTATTGTGAGCTCTTGCGACTAAGCTACTATCTTTTTCTATTAAACCTTTATTAGGACCAATCCCACTAGCATATTTTGCAATATTCTTTAGCCCTTCATCAGTCAGCATATGGGAGTATTCCTTTTCGCTACCTATAAGTTGAACTAATTTTATTTGCGTTTGAAATTCATTTGATAATCTTTTTAAAGAATTTTCATCAAAGCATTGAATATATACATTGTCTTTTTGATTAGTATATCCATATTTGGATAATATTTCTATCGTAGCTTTTTCTATATCTAGGTTATGCTTATGGTGCCAGGCTGGATTTTTCATTTCAGGATAGATGCCAACATTCTTGTCCGTACTTCTATTCAAACCCTTTACAAGCATGATTGCTTCTTCAAATGTAGGTATTTTTAAAAATTCATAGTCAGGATTAAATCTATTGGGGTATATGGGTCTTCCATTTGCATCCTTGTGCGTTGTGACGTTAAGCTTTTTTATTTCAGATATCGTAAAATCTTTTACATAATAATGACCATCTGAGCTTACTTTCTCAGGAAATTTTTTCTGAACATCTGTGGTAGCCTCTAGATGGATATTATGTATACATATTAAAAAACCATCTTTTGTCATATTTAAATCGGGTTCTATAAAATTGGCTCCTGATGCATAGGCATATGCATAACTTTCTAAGGTGTGCTCTGGCATATAACCAGAGGCTCCTCTGTGAGCGATAACTATTTTCTTTGTTTGATTAACCATCTTGTTCAACTCCATTGCACCCAGGCCAATGTCCGAAAAGTTGTTCTCTGTAAAAGCAAAATTATAATTAAATAATATCAATATGGTGAGTAAACATATCTTTTTAATCATTTTATATCTCCTCAATAATTGTTATTTTTAATTAACATAAACAAAAATTGGGTTAGAATAAAACCACAAATCAGCCCATGCCTCATCAGCGCCATCGAGTTTTTCCTGTTTAAAGTCCACTAAAGGATTGCCTTCCTGGTCTGTCTCAAAAGGTGTATTAGGTGCCAAATTAGTCCCCCTAAGCCTAAAATATGTATTTTTATCTACTCTTACGCTATATGTTGTTTTATACCAACCATCATTGGTTTTACTAAAATCACTACTATTAAACCTCTTTATTATCCTTGTTGTTTCATTTGTATCTTTTGTATAATCTGGACTGTTTGGTTGAATTTTTTCTATAATATCACCTACAATTAAATCTATATGGTGAACTATGGGCTTATCTCCATTATTATTTATTTCAGGGCTTTTGTAAGCAATTGTAATTTCTAAATTACTGTTTTTGTTCAATCTAAAATCATCACCCATTGTCGCAGAATCAGATTCATTTTTAACAGTAAATTCAAGTGCATTTATTAAATCACCATGAACTGCAAAGGAATTACCAGATTTTAATCCTTTTACAATCTCACTCATTGAATAA
>JAXHVM010000061.1 GCA_034189185.1 Deferribacterota bacterium | reverse complement strand
TTAATATTAGATACTATATTTGTAAAGATTAATGTAGTCAACAAGATTTTTAATAATAGTAGTAATAAAATCATATTGACATTTTGAACATATGTTATTAATATATTATTAGCTACATTTTAAGGTAGAAAAAATTTTTGGAGGTGTGCCATGCCAGGTGGTGATAGAACAGGTCCATTAGGATTAGGGCCAATGACAGGTAGAGCAGCTGGATATTGCGCTGGTTACCCGGTGCCAGGTTTTATGAATCCTGCTCCTAGATATTTTGGTTATGGTCGTGGAATTGGATGGGGACGTGGACGTGGATGGATGTATAGAAATTTTCCATATAGACCAGTAATGCCATATGCTACAGTTCCACCTTATAGTCCATATTCTTATAGGGCAGATGAACAAGATATTGATTTATTAAAAAGAGAAGCTGAATTGCTTAAAAAACAATTGGAAGAAGTTCAAAAACACATAGAAACCCTGGAAAAAGAGCAAGAAAAATAATCTTTTGTAAACTTCTTAGTGGGGGATAGTTAGCTATCCCCCTATTTTTTTAAAATTTATTATTAACATATGATGCATTTTTGTATTATATAGAGGTGTGTTAATGTTATAAAAATTACTTGCCAAAGGTGGTCTGTATAATGGATGTTTTAGAGAAAATAATAGATAAATTAGATGGCAGTTATGTAGTTAAAGAAGCTGTAAAGGGCTTATATTGGACTGCTATTGTCAGTAAAAACTGTGGTCTTGCCTCAACTATGCTTCAAGATTGTAAAATCCATGATGAAGAAGAGGACAGCTACATTGGCAGTATTGAAGGCACTTCAGCAAAAACAATTGCAAAATTTGCATTATCTAATGAAATAAAAAAAGCATCCTGGGGGTTAGCTGCAATTAATTCACTGATTGAGGTAGATGAGGAAGATTGTAAAGAGTTAAATGCCGGTGATTTTTTACTTGAAAAAGCTAAGGATAAAAACATATCTATTATTGGACATTTTCCATTTGTAGATAGTTTAAAGAGGTTTGCGAAAAATCTATGGGTTATAGAAAAATGGCCAAGAGCTGGTGATTATTCTGCTGAGAGTGCAAAGGATTTTTTGCCTCAATCTGATGTTATTGCAATTTCAAGCACAACTTTGATTAATAAGACATTTGAGGAGTTAATTAAGATGTGTCCGACTAAGAGCTTTAAGTTACTACTTGGCCCAACTACACCAATGGATAAGGTGTTGTTTGATTATGGTATTGATGCCATTTCAGGAAGTGTTGTCCATAATGTAGAGACAACATTAAGATATATAAAAGAGGGTGCAAATTTTAGGATTTTAAAACGCACTGGAAGTATTAAGCTTTTGACTATGTTCAAAGATAATATATATATTTAAATTTATGCTTAAGTATATATAGTAATGTAGTGGTCATAAGTTTAAATATTAAAGGATTCTTGGGCTTTTAAGATGAAAACAAAATTAGATTGTATTCCATGTTTTCAAAGACAGGTTGTAGAAGCTGCAAAGATGGCAACAAGTGATGAAGAAATACAAGAAAATATATTAAGAAAAGTAATGAAAGTTTTGTGCAATATGGACTGGAATGAGAGTCAGCTTGTAATAACAAAAAAATTACATGAAATTGTTTATAAAGAATCTGACAATTATGACCCTTACAGAGAAGTAAAGAGAAAAAGCAATGAAGAGGCTTTAAGGTTATATCCATCAATGAAAAAGGTTGTAAATAGTTCAAATGACTTATATGAAAAGATTCGTTCAGCAATAAAAATAGCTATTGCTGGCAATATTATAGATTTTGGGCCTAGTATTAACAGGGATATTAATAAAACCTTAGAATATGCTTTATCTGTTGATTTAGACAATAAAACATTTGAAAATTTCATAGAGGATCTAAATAAATCAGATAGTATTCTCTATTTTGCTGATAATTGTGGGGAAATCGTATTTGATAAGCTTTTGATTGAGTGTTTGGATAAAAGAGTATTCTTTGTAGTAAAAAAATCGCCTATTCTAAATGATGCCACTATTGCAGATGTACATGAGACCTCTATTAGTAAAATGGATAATGTAGAAGTAGTTGAAATGAATGTAGGTGATAATATAAATATTATAAATAAAATAAATCCTTCATTGATTATAAGTAAAGGGCAGGGTAATTATGAGGCTTTGAGTGAAAGAGGAGACATTTATTTTATGTTAATTGCAAAATGTCAAGTAATTGCTAAGGATTTAGGTGTGCCTGTTGGTAGCATTGTATTTAAGAAGATTTAAGTCTTTATCTATTATAATATCCTTTATTTTTCTCATATTAACTACAAACACGTTTGCCGAAGAAAGGATTGTAAGTCTCTCTCCTAATATTGCTGAGATTTTATTTAAGATAGGAGTTGGGGATTATATAGTTGGAGTTACTAAAGAATGTGATTACCCAGAAAGTGCAAAGAAAATTAGAAAAGTTGGTTCATATTATCACATAAATATAGAGGAGATTGTATTATTAAATCCAACAGTTGTTTTTGGCATGAAAGATGGTTATTCTCTTAAAGTTAAAAAAAGGTTAGATGAGCTTAATATAGAAAACTATTTTTTTGAATCTCATTCTTATAAGGATGTAATAGATATAATAAAATATTTATCAAAGAGATATAATATTGATTGTAGCGATTTGGTAGATAAGATTAATGTTATTTTTTCTGAAAAAACTATTTGTAATAAGAGCGCACTCTTTTTAGTAAATTTAGATCCCCTTATTGCAGCAGGTAAAAATAGTTTTATTGATGATATTTTAAGATGTGGTGGCTTTAATAATTATATACAAGGTAATCTTGCCTATCCGAAAGTTAATATTGAAAAATTGTATCTAAATGAACCTGATTATATTCTGATTTCCCATAATATGTCAGCTAAATCAATTGAATTGTTTAAGAAAAAACTCAAAAGATTGGATATTGACTCAAAGGTTATTATAATCAATGATGATATCTTTGTGAGACCCTCATATAGGATTGTAGAAGCGTGCCAGTTTTTGAGAAAATTAGGTCAATAAACCTTGCTTTTTTATTTAAACTATTATTGTTTCTTTTATTACTTTTTGTTTTAACCCTATTTATTTTATTATCATTTGGAGGGAACAATGTATCATTTATAGATTTTTTTCAAACGGAAAATAGGATATTGCTTTTTGAGATTAGATTCCCGCGGCTACTTGCTGATTTTATGGTGGGCGCAAGTTTATCTATTGTTGGCTTAACCTTTCAGACATTTTTTAGAAACCCCTTAGCTGATCCATACATTCTTGGCATTTCCGGTGCAGCTGCCTTTGGTGTGGTTTTATCACTATTGATTGGCTTTGATTCAGTTATTTATAGGCAATTTTTAAGTTTCGTATTGGCATTAGCTACTATCTTTATTATTTATAGGCTTTCAGGCGGTATTAATAAAATAACTATAAATGTCCTAATCTTAATAGGTGTGGGCATAAACTTCTTTTTTGCATCAATTATCACATTCTTTAGCTCGGTTATGAGTGATAAATTTACAAAGAATATACTTTTATGGTATATGGGGGATACTACACTATTAAATCCTTTTACAGTTGCAATAATATTATTTATTGTAGTGTTATTTTCCTTTATACTATATTTAGAATCACCGAGATTAAATATCTATCTATTGGGCGATGAGATAACAATTAATTCTGGTATTAATCTTAAAAAGTTATCAATGAGAATTTATATATTAGGATCAATTATTACAGCCTTAACAGTGTCTCTTTGTGGTGCTATTGGATTTATTGGCATAATTGTACCACATATAGTAAAGATGGTTTTTGGAATGGACCATAGAATAAATATGTTGAGTGCATTTTTTTTAGGTGGTATTTTTGTTATGGTTGTAGATACCCTATTTAAGGTTATGTTCTACCCTTTTGAGATACCCTTAGGGGCTATTACTGCAATAATAGGAACACCTGTTTTTATTTATTTAGTAAGGTATAGATTATGATTGTTGAAGTGAAGAATCTCTCTTTTTCCTATGACAATGGTTTTAGCCTTAAGATAGATAAGTTTTCAGTGGCAAATAATTGTGTCCTCTCAATTATAGGACCAAATGGAAGTGGTAAGAGCACATTATTAAAAATTATCTCAAATATTATTAAAAATTACAATGGCAATATCTATATATTTGAAAAGAGTTTAAAAAAGTTAACGGATAATGATATTGCTAAAAGTATTTCATATGTGAATACCTATTTTACTTTTAAGCCATCAATTAAGGTTGCTGACGTAGTTTCAACTGGAAGATATGTATACAGCAAAAATTTTGGGATACTTACAAAAAAAGATTTTAATAAAATAGAAGAGGCAATGGTAGTTGCTGATATATATGATAAAAAAGATTATTATATTAATCAATTGTCAAGTGGTGAATTAAAGAGGGTATTAATAGCAAGGGGTATTGCGCAAGATACACCTATTTTGATATTAGATGAGCCCTTTGCCAACCTTGATCCCAAATACTGTGTAAAAATTATGGAAATTATTGATAAACTTAAGCAAGAAAAACTTATTATTATGGCTACTCATGATATAAATATTGCCTATTTGTTATCAGATTCTATTTTGGCTTTAAAAAAGGGGGAGATATTTTTTCTGTTTGACAAGGGCAATACTTTTAATGTAAAAGAACTAAGTAGGCTATATGAGGTAGATGTAGATTTGCTTAAGAAAGTTTTTTTATCAGGGAAGTTTGGTGAAAATCCAACGCTGTCCCGCAACTGTGAGTCTGATGAACACCTTATAAACCACTGTCATTAGCTGATTGATCTTAGAATATTCAAAGATCTTATTAGTTAGTATTGATGGGAAGGGTAGGTTAGTAAAAGGAAGACAAGCCAGGAAACCTGTTAAAAAAACTCTTAATAAAATGCCACTTACGAGGATAAGGAGGTATCCTATGGGTTTCATGAAATCGAATAATTCACTTTATTTTTTTGAGATTTAGTGGAAATATTATGCTGAAATATTTAGTTTTAATATTTTCACTACCTATTGTTATATGTTCCTATGAATTACCTGAGATAAAAGTCTTTGGTGATAGACTAGATCAGAAATTAGAAGAATCCTTTGCTAATATGGAGGTTATTACTAAAGATAAGATAGAAGATATAAGCCCGGCAGATACCTATGATATTATAAACTATATTAATGGTTCTAATTTAAAATCCTACGATAAAAAACATACAAATATTGATTTAAGAGGTTTTGGAGAAAAGGGAGCTTTAAACAATATAATTCTCATTAATGGGATGAAATTAAATACTGTTGATATGTCTGGTGTGGATTTATCAACTATACCTGTAGATGCCATTGAAAGGATTGAGGTATACCATGGTGGTAATTCTGTGTTATTTGGTGATAGGGCAGTTGGTGGGGTTATTAATATAGTTACAAAAAAGCCTATAAAAGGTGGTTTTAATATTAAATCTGATTTTGGTTCCTATGACTATCAAAATTATTATACAGAAGGTGTTTACGCCGGTGAAAATATTTCACTTATGTTAAATGTAAACAGAAGTACGACAGATGGCTACAGACTTAATAGTGATTTTGATAAAACCACAATTGGTGGTGAGGCTAGCTATTTTGGCCAAAACATAGAGTATAATATTTCTGGTTCATATTCTGATTCTGACTATGGATTGCCTGGGCCTTTAAGTAGCAGTGAAATAGAGGAATTTGGCAGAAAACATTCACTATTCCCAGATGATGGTGGCAGTGACAAGGATGGCTATATTAATAATAGAGTGAAATTGTATTCACCAATTGGCGATTTTGTAATAAATGGCGATTACAGGAAAAGAGATAGGGAGTATAATATATCTGGTTTAATCTATGATGATGAATTGACCTACTATTCGATAAGACCTGAATATATATTCCAATTTGATGGTGAATTATTTTCAAATAAGATTCAAATTGGCTATGACTTTGAACACTATGATGTAGCTGTAGAAGAGATGAAATATAATACTTATAGTGAGTTAGAAAGGATATATCATGGTATATATTTATTTGATACCTTCAATATAGATAAGCTTATTTTACAAACTGGCTTTAGAAGTCAATATAAAAGAGATTTCTTTGAGTCAGAGGATACAAAAAAAAGTAAGTGGATTAACAGCTATTTATTTATGATAGCCTATGATATTAATAAAAATAATAATATATACGTGAAGTTTGATAAGAGCTTTAGATTTCCAACTACTGATGAATTGATGGAGTATGGTGGCAGACTAAATACTGATCTAGAGCCCCAAGAAAATTATACCCTCGAGAGTGGTTATAAATTAAAATATAAGGGTTATTATCTAAATTTAGTTGCCTTTTATCAAAAGTCTAATGATGAGATATTCACAAATCCCGATGCTATTTTCTATAATGAGGGTTTTTTTAATACAAATATTGATACTGAAAGGCTTGGTGTTACTCTTAATGTGGGGGCAACTTTTAAAAATTATTTGATAGACATTAAATATAACTATATAGATGGAAATATTGATGAGGGTCCATATAAAGATGCAGAAATTCCATTAGTTTCTAAGCATTCCCTGAAAGGACTCTTTAAATACAAAAGCCCTTTTGGATTTAATCTATACTATCAGATTGGTTATTATAGTTCATATTATGCAGGTAATGACTATTTAAATGAAGCTAAAAAAATAGATGGATATTTTGTAAGTGATATTAAATGTGAGTATAATTACAAAAATATTTCAGCCTATGTTAAGGTTAATAATTTATTTGATGAAAAATACTATGATTATGCATATTATACACGTGGGGAGGGTTTTCATTATTATCCATCTAATGCAAGAAATTGGGTAGCAGGTGCCTCCATTAAATTCTAAAAATAAAAAAATATTAATTCCACCAATTATATATTTTTTAATATTGTCTGTTATTATACATTTAATGCTATTATTAAATTTATCTAACGTGAATAATAATAAAGTGCAAATTAGCCAAAATACAGTAAATCTATATATTGAAAAAAAGAGCATTAATAAGAGCTATAATAAGCCCAAAGAGAAATTAACTAAAAAAAGAATTGAGAAGAAAGAAGAGTTTGAAAAACCCGTTAAAAAGCAAGTAGTGAGAAACAATAAAAATAATAAAGATAATAAAAACAATGAGGTAAAAGAGAAAGTTAGAAAAAAAGTCTCTAATGTAAAAGAAAAAACTATAAATTTAGATGATGGAGAAAAAAAGATAGATGAAAGTAAGCCTGAGAAAAAAAAATCAAAAGTGTTGAAAGAAAAAGATAAACCAGAAACAAAATCAAAGAAAAGTAAGGTTTATCAGAAAAAATCAAATGAGGCCAAAAGTAAAGAAAAAACTTTAGCCCGTAAAAATATGGATAATGAGTCTAAAAGGGATGTTGCCTTAAGTTCTAATAGCCTAATAAAGAGAGATAATTTAATAGATAGTTACACTAAATATGTTTATGAAACATTAAAGAAAAATGTATATTACCCAACAATTGCTTTGAGAAGGGGTATAGAGGGCGTTGTTTATATAGAATTTAGTATAACAAAGAGTGGTGAGATAAAAGATATTAAGATAACAAAATCTAGTGGGTTTTCCATACTTGATGAAGTTGGTATAGAAATAGCAAAAAAGTGCTCACCTTTAAAAGCTCCACCAAGAGAGATTAAACTCTCTGCCCCAATAGTATTTGCACTAAAATAATATCCCAATCCTCCGACTTCGCAAGTTAGATTTTTCGCGTATTTACGCCATCACAGCATCCTCTGACTTCGCAAGTCAGATTTTCCGCGTATTTACGCCATTTCCACACATTACCAATTTCGCAAGTTGGGAGATTTAGAGAGTGACCATAAATAAGTTAATGTTTAAAATTATATTTAGAATAAAAAAAGATTATTAAATCCTTTTTTTATTAATTATAACTTAACATACACCGTGGATAATTCTGGTGGGATATATGCTTCACTCTCTCATGAAGGAGAATTGTTTAATTTGTTCCTATCCCCCTTTCAGTACTTAGAGTCCCTTGTTCCCCTTCAGTAGGAAGGCCTGCTTCTGCCCAAGCCACTGTGCCACCTTCTAAATTATAAACTGGGGTATTAGAGAATTCATTATAGGTTAATGTTAGTAAAGCTGTCATATATGCTCTAACGCCTGTTTGGCATATATATACAATTGGTATGCTAGGTTTGATTGTGCCATCTTGTAAGGCTCTATTCACACCCTGCATAGGTATATTTATGGCACCAGAAACCCTTAATTGTTCCCATTCATTAGTTGTTCTAACATCAATGAGCTGCAATTCTTGTCCACTTTGAATCATATTATAGAGCTCCTCAGCATCAATATTTATAACCTCTCTACCAGTAGCAAGCCTGATTGCTGGATTTATCAATTGATAGATTATTGAACTAGAAGAACTAGAGCCACCTGAATTTTGATTTTCTGCTGAAGGCGTTGTTGATGTCGTCTGTAAAATTGATTCTAACGTTCCAAATAGATTTATAATAGGAACAAGTATTGCCCTAATAGCAGGAGCGCCTGCACGTGCTAACCCCTCTACATCTTTTTCAGTGTAAGTAGTTTTGTTAGACTGCATTCTTTCAATTAAATCTTTTAATTGTTCTATATTTTGTTCTGAATAAAGAAGCTTATTCTCTTGGTTCTTAGTAGCCAAACCAATTCCATAATCAAAATTTTCAGCTCTCAATGAGAGGCTAGCCATAACAAAAATTGCAACACATAATGCAATAAACTTTTTCATAAATCACCCCCATTAATTAAGAAATTAATAAATTTAAATACTAAATAATAGATTAGTAAATTAGTTACATTATGTCAATTTAATATGACATAAAAGTCTTTCAACTTCGCAAGTCAGATTTTCCGCGTCCACACGCCATTTCCACACATTACCAACTTCACAAACGCAAGTGAGATTTTTACTGTCGCACTTTTATATTTTCTATACTTTTAAGTTCTTTATATAATTTATTTATGTAATCTATGGAGGAAGCAATTAGTGCCTCACTGTTGCTCTTAAATCGTTTGTCTAATATCTTATCTGTCAAATACATTTTTTGTATAACTATGTGCTCATCTTTTCTAAGATAAATGTTAGATTTTTCAAGTTGTTGAAAAAATCCTAAAAAGTCATCTTTGGTATACGGTTTCCAAAGGGTCATCCTTATTTCAAAATTAATATTATCTAATTTATCCGTCACTTCTCTATGTTCTTTTAAAATACGCAGTGTTTTTAAAAATATTGGCAGTGTATAGTTTTTGTTCCTTGTGATATATTGTATGTCTCTTGTATTTAAACCTTTTAAATCAAGGCCTATGAAATTTATAAGGTTATTATCTAAAAGTGTTAGCAATCTATTAGGTAAACTGCCGTTTGTATCTAGTTTAACCATTATATTCATATCTTTTAATTGTGTTAAAACGTTTTTAATATGAGGATTTATTAGGGGTTCCCCGCCTGTTATAGTAACTGCATTAATTTTGTTTTCTGCTATATATCTGAAAAATTCATCATTAATATTTCTCTTAACAGTAGTCAATACTAATTCAGGGTTATGACAGAAACGGCATCTTAGATTACAACCACTTGTAAAGGCGGTAGCCGCAAGTTTACCCGGGAAATCAATCAACGAGATAGGGGTAAAATCGACAATGCTCACTTTTTGTAAGGGTTCTCTTAAAAAATGGGTGTAATTCTAATTTTTAATAGTCCCTCCACTCTTGAGTGGATGGACTATATAATTTTGTCTATGTTCAAATTCATCTTTTTTGCCATCATTCCAGTTTTCCACTGGTCTGTGGTATCCTACAACTCTACTATAAATTTCACACTTTGTTCCTTTTGTGTTTTCAATCTCTTTTTTTATTTCCTCAATTTTTTCTTCCAATTCTTTTTTTGTTTCACCATTTTTAATATTTTGAGTATCCATAATAATGCCTCCTATTTTATATTTTTATTAAATTACATTAAAAATTAGTAAATCATACAGTATTTAATTGTGCTTGTAAGCTTTCCAGCTTTTTTGTTAATTGCTCAAGCCTTTCTTGTTTGCATATTGGGCAATGTTCGTGTTTGCCTTTAAGATAACCATGTATAGGGCATATTGAAAATGTTGGGGTTATAGTAAAATATGGAAGCCTATATTCAGAGGATATCTTTTTTACTAATTCTTTTACAGTTGTACTATCTTCAATTGATTCACCAATAAACACATGAAAGACGGTTCCTCCAGTATATTTAACTTGTAATTTATCTTGGTGTTTTAATGATTTAAAAAGATCCATTTTGCAATTAACAGGTAGGTTTGTGGAGTTTGTATAATAGGGTTTGTCTGTTCCTGCAGTTATAATATTTGGATATTTTTCTTTATCTCTTTTTGCAAGACTATAGCTTGCTCCTTCAGCAGGGGTTGCCTCTAAATTATATAACATATTATCTTCATCTTGAAATGATTCTAATCTCTCATTCATAAAATCCATTGTCTTTTCTGCAAATTCTAATCCCTCCTCATGCATAATGTCTACACCAATAAAGTTTAGAAGAGCTTCATTCATTCCTATTATGCCTATTGTATTGAAATGATTTTTCCAGTATTCTCCAAACCTTTTCTTTATATCACAGAGGTAATATTTAGAGTAAGGATATAGGTTGTCATCAGTTAGCTTCTCTATAGTTTTTCTTTTAATTTTTAAACTATTTCTTGCAAGCTCCATTAAATTATCCAGTCTCTTATAAAAATCATTTTCATCGGCTGCCAGATAACCTAATTTTGGTAGATTAATTGTAACAACA
>JAXHVM010000060.1 GCA_034189185.1 Deferribacterota bacterium | reverse complement strand
CCTTCAAAAAAATATAGGAGAAAAGAGAGGTCGAGCAATGAATGTAAAAATAACTGCTAAGAATTTAGAGTTAACAGATGCTATCAAAAATTACATTGAAAAAAAGTTAAAGCGTATTGACAAGTATTTTGATTATGTTTTGGACGTAAGTGTTATTTTAGAGGTTCAAAGAAACGTGCATTCTGCTGAGATATTGGTTAATGCCAAAGGTGTATTTTTAAAAGGCTTAGAGAGAACTGAAGATTTGTATGCATCAATAGATTTGGCAATTGATAAGATTGAGAGACAATTGTCAAAATACAAGGATAAACTGAAAGACAAGGTTGGAGCTGAAGTTCAATCTAAACCCTTTACATTAAATGTATTTGAATCTGAGAGTTTCAATGAAGATAAACCTAAAATTATTATAACAAAGGAGATGCCTGCTAAACCTATGAGTGTTGATGAAGCAGTGATGCAGATGAATCTTTTGAATAAAAATTTCTTTGCCTTTAGAAATGCCGAGACAAATGATATAAATGTTGTATATAAGAGGGATGATGGGAATATAGGTCTTATACAGCCATGAAAATTGCTGACTTACTAGATATAAAACATATTATAATATTAAATGATAAATATGAAAAATCTGATTTATTATACTTATTAGTTGGTAAGTTGTGTGAATTAGATAATTTACCAGATAAAGAGTTTATATATAATCAGCTAATTGAAAGAGAAAAGCTGAGCAGTACTGCTATTGGACGAGGAGTTGCAATACCCCATGTAAGGATAAGCTTTATTGAAAAACCCTATCTACTGTTGGCTATCCTTCCAAAGGGTGTTAATTTTGAAGCTGAGGATAAAAGAGCAGTAAAAATAATTTTTCTACTACTTACACCTGAGAAGGATCTAACTCTACATTTAAGACTACTGGCTAAAATCTCCCATCTTGTGAAAAAAACACCCTTTGTTAATAAGATAAGAGCTGATGTGGACAATGATGAAATTTTAGCCATTTTAAAGGAATGCAATAATTTTGGATGAGTATCCCAGTATCAAAGCTATTAAATCATAGTGCTATTTATCTTAACCTAGAATTGATTTGTGGCAAAGATTATCTCTCTGTAAGAAATATTAGTAGTTATAAAATACAAAAGCCATCTTTAGCACTAGCGGGCTTTGTAAAACATATACATAAGGATAGGATTCAGATCTTAGGGGAGACTGAGATATCTTATCTATCGTCCCTTGATAGTGATAAAAGATGTGGCTCTATAAAAAATCTTTTAGAACAAGATGTTGCCTGTTTAGTTGTTACAAAAAAGCTTGATATACCATATGAGGTAATAAAAATAGCTGAGATTTATAAAGTGCCCCTATTTCGGACTGATTTAGATACAGAGACTGCAATTAATAATATTCAATCTTTTTTAGAGTCTGAATTAGCCTACTTTAAAGTATTACATGGTACCTTACTTAATATGTTAGGCTTGGGGGTTTTATTAATAGGTAGAAGCGGGATAGGTAAAAGTGAAACAGCGCTAGAGCTAGTTGATAAGGGGCATACCCTTGTTGCAGATGATATGGTTAAAGTATTTTTGAAAAAAGGACAGCTTATTGGCAAGGCTAATGTTGATTTTTTATATTATTTAGAGCTAAGAGGCTTGGGTCTAATTAATATAAGGGAGTTGTTTGGTATAAGGGCAGTAATGCTAGAACATAAGATTGATCTAGTTGTTGAATTCAAGGATTGGGATAAATATGCAGATTGTGAAAGATTAGGCTTAGATACAAAATATTATAATATATTTGAAAAAAAGATTCCCTATATTGTTTTACCCGTCTATCCTGGAAGAAATATGTCAGTGCTTATTGAGACAGCAGCAAAAGATCTGCTTCTAAAAAAGATGGGGATGAATGCCTCTAAAGAATTAAGTAATAAATTATTAGAAAAGATTAGTAAAAATAGAGAGAGATTAGAGAATAAACATAAGAAAGATGAGCAATAAAAATTTTATAATAATTACTGGAATGTCTGGCGCAGGTAAGACAAGTGCCTTAAAGAGTTTTGAGGATATAGGTTATTATATCGTTGATAATATCCCACTGATGCTTCTACCAAAATTCATGGAATTAACAATTGATTATGAAACTAAACTAGAAAAGGTAGCTTTAACGGCTGATATTAGGAGTTTTACAAAGGAAAATCTATACGATATTATTAATTATCTAAAAAAAAAATATAATATAACTATTTTGTTCTTGGAGGCACAAACTGATATTTTACTTAGAAGATTTGAGGAGACGAGGAGGAAGCACCCACTAAATGATAATATGGTAATGGCAATAAAGAAAGAGAGAGAAATGCTACTGGACATAAAAGATATATCAGATCTTATTATTGATACAAGTAATATGAATATACATTCTCTGCGCATGAAGATTGAAGATTGTTTTAGTGTTAATTCTGAGCAGAAAATAAATATTTTTCTCCAATCTTTTGGTTTTAAATACGGTATTCCACCCGAATCAGATATTGTATTTGATGTGAGATTTGTAAAAAATCCATATTTTGTTGAATCTTTAAAGGATTTAACAGGGTTTGATGAATCAGTAAGACAATATGTGCTAGAGGATAATAATGCTGAGCTATTTTTAAATAAAATAACAGATATATTTACTTTTCTATTGCCACTTTATATTAGTGAAGATAAAAAATATCTTACCGTGTCAATGGGATGTACTGGCGGTAAACATAGATCAGTTGTTTTAACTAATGAATTATTTAATCGGTTAATTAATCTAAATATTGGTAAGATATCAATAATGCATAGAGACATTGAAAAGGATGGCTTATGATAGAATTTATAATTATAACACATGGCTCATTGGCTTTAGAGCTTTTAAAGACTTGTGAAATGATTATTGGAAGGCAAAATAAGGTACATGCAATAACACTTCAAAGTAATTCTTCTTTGCAGGATATTGCCGATAAGCTAAATGATATAATTAATAATAGTAAAGAAGGTGGTGTGCTCATATTTACTGATATGTTTGGTGGTTCACCCTCTAATATAGCTATGTCATATTTAACAGATGATAGAGTTGGAGTTATTACAGGAGTAAATCTACCTATGTTGATTAGGGCATTTGCCCTAAGACAAGAATTAGATTCTCTAAGCGAGATAAGTAAAAAATCAGTTGAGGCAGGTAAAAGTAGTATAAGAATAGCAAGGGAATTGTTTGGATATGGAAAAAAAGATAATCTTTAGAGTAGATGATAGGTTGATCCATGGCCAAGTGATTGAAGGTTGGATTAAATATTATAAGATTAATTATGTATTTATAGTAAATGATAGGATATATGGAGATTACTTGCAGAATATGATATACAGTAGCATACTACCAGAATATTGTTCTCTAAAGATTGTAAGAAAGAAAGATTTTTTGGAAAATTTTGATGGATTTAAGAGTCTGTGTAAAGGTAAATACACTCTAGTGTTATTTGAGAGTGTTAAAGATTTGTATGATGTAAGGGATATTATTGATAACGATATTTATATTAATATAGGTTGTATAGCTTCTAGGGAGCATAAAATTGAGATTACTGATACTGTATTTCTAAATCTTGATGAGCTTTTAATGATATCAAAACTTAGAGATAATCATAATATATATATTAAAAAACTGCCTTGGGAGACAAATATAGAAATTAAATACTTTTATGAATTTTTAAAAAAACATTAACTATTATGAATTATATAGATTATTTAATACTATTTTTATTTTCAGGCATTATTTCAATTGACAGGAATAATGCATTAAATATTATGATTTCGAGGCCCTTTATAATCTCTGTACTATTCTATTTAATATTTTACAGTAACCCTGTGATATTAGTTATGGGGATAATCTTTGAAATATATGGTTTAACTGATGTACCAGTAGGAACCCATATATCTAAAGATGATACTTTTGCTGCTTATGCTAGTTGCTTAACAAGTTTGCATAGCAATATTGATACTTCTATAAAATTTATTGCTCTTATATTATTCACCATTATATTAATGTATTTTGTAACAAATTTTGATTTATATAGTAAAAAAATTAATAGAATATTATATAATAGAGCAGAGAGTAAAGACAATTTCAGACCAAAAAAATTAATATTTATAGGTATCTTAGTAGCTTTTTTCAAAGGTGTAATTATATATAATTTGGGAGCACTTTTACTTATTGGGATAATCAATAATATAACAATTGTTTCAGATAGAAACATTGGAATATATGCATGTATCTTGATAACAGTTGTAATGGCCTATTTTATGGATTTTTTTGAGATTTTTGGGCATAAAAAATATTTCTTTATTTTGCTTGGTTTTCTGTGTGGGTGGTTTGTATTATGAAAAGAATGGATAAAATAAAGCTGTTGATGAAGAGTTTAGTTTATCAAGGAAACTGGAATTATGATAATATGCAGGGGACTGGTTTCTATTATTTGTTAAAATCTTTAAGAAAGCTTGGTTATGTAAAAGTTGATAAACAACATTTAAGGGAGAATACAGGCTATTTTAATACGAATCCTTATTTTATAACGATTATATTAGGTGTTTGGTGTAAAGAATATATTGATGGTTTAAATACTAAATTTGCCAAAGATGTTTATAGTCCAGCGTTATCAGGTTTAGGTGATAGATTTTTTTGGCATACCCTAAAACCCTTAACATTTATTATTAGTGTGATTATCTGTTTTTACGATCCCTTGCTCTCTCTTATCTTTTATCTTCTTTTTTTTAATATTTTTCACTTTTTCTTCTTATATAATGGTTTCGATATAGGTTATAATTATGGTAAAAATGTAATTGAATGGTTTAACAAGATAAGATTTAATAAATGGAATACCTATGGCGAGGTAGTTATACTATTTGCAGCAGGTGTATTTCTTGCTTTACTATATAAAAATCAAATCTATAATACAGATTATAGCATATTGCTTATATATGTTATAATTTTACTAGTAACATTATTAATAGTTAAAAAAATATATATATCGTTGGCATTGTTTGTATATACAACACTATTGCTTATAAATTTAGTAGTGGGTTTGTATTGATGGAAGAAATTAGACATATTATAACCTTAGTTAATGAACTTGGTTTACATGCAAGAGCAGCAGCTATATTTGTGAAAAAAGCAAGTGAATTTGAATCAACTATAACTGTAATTAAGGATGGTGTTGAGGCAGATGGTAAGAGTATTTTAAGTCTAATGATGTTAGCAGCACCCAAGGGTAGTGAGTTGGAGCTTGTGATTAAGGGTGAGGATGCAAAAGATGCTTTAGAAGCACTAAAAGAACTTATTTATAGTAGATTCGGGGAGAATAAGTGATAAAATTTACTGGAACGCCTTCTTCAGATGGTATAGCTATTGGAACAGTTTATTTGATAGAGAGAGAGCTCTTTAGGTTGCCTAGATACCGAATAGAGAAAAAAGATGTTGAGAATGAAAAAGCACGTCTCTATGAAGCAATAGAGAGGAGTAAGGAATATTTTAGAAAAATTAAAATTTCATCAAAGAACGTTATAACTGCAGAGCATGCATATATCTTTGACGCTTATTTGATGTTTTTGAATGATAAAAAATTTATTAATGAGATTGTAAACTATATTGAGAAAAGATTGATAAATGCAGAATTTGCAGTTTCTTTAGTTGTTAATAAAATTTTAAAATCTTTTCGTGATATTAAAGATGAATATTTTAAAGAGCGCAAATATGATTTTGAACATATTGCTATTAGATTGATAAATGAGATGGCCGGTAAAAATAGTGACAACCTATATGGTATAGGAGGTAATAATATAGTTGTGTCTAATGATATATCGCCTTCTGATGCAATATTATTGATTAAGAAAAATATTAAAGGGCTAGTATTAGAGAAAGGCTCTAAAACAGCCCATACCTCAATACTTGCAAGGTCTATTGGTATTCCTGCTGTGGTAGGTGTTAACAGTATCTGCGACTATGTTGATAATGATGATTTTGCCATTATCGATGGATTTACTGGTGAGATAATTATAAATCCAGATGATGAAACACTAAAGAGATATAGGGAAAGAGAAGAACGGTATAAGTTGTATATAGATGAATTAAACAAGCTAGAGGATGCAACAGTTAAAACTGCTGATGGCGTGGATGTAAATATTTTTATAAATGTTGAGATTAATGAGGAGATAAAACTGTCTAATAGATATAACATAAAGGGTGTTGGATTATATAGGACTGAATTTATGTACCTTGCAAATAGTAATATAAGCGAAGATGAGCAATTTAAAATCTTTAAAGAAGCAATATTGTTAAATGGTGATAAGCAGATTACAATTAGAACCTATGATTTAGGAGGGGATAAGTTAAATAGAGAAAAGCCATATGATAAAGAGGCAAACCCTGCTTTGGGTCTAAGGGCTATTAGATATTCATTAAAAAATAGAGATTTTTTTAAAAAGCAACTTAGAGCAATTTATAGGGCATCCTATTATGGAGATGTTAAAATTATGATACCTATGGTTTCTGGTATTGAAGAAATTAGAGAAACTAAAAGGATAATAGATGAAGTTAAAAATGAATTGAGGCTAGAGAATAAACCCTATAATGATATCCCCCTTGGTGTAATGGTTGAGATACCATCATTAGCTTTAATAGCTAATTTAGTGGCAAAAGAGGTTGATTTTTTTAGTGTTGGCAGTAACGATCTTATTCAATATACTCTAGGAATAGATAGGGGCAATGAGAATGTTTCATACCTATATAGGCCTACTCATATTTCTGTTTTAATGCTCCTAGAGAGAATATTAAAGGCAGCAAATAAAAATAATATAGAAGTAACAGTGTGTGGAGATATAGCAAGTGAGCCAAAATATATTGCTGTTCTTTTAGGTATTGGCTATAGAAATTTAAGTGTGCCACCAGCAGCTATTCTTAGAACTAAAATGATTATTAGAAGGTTATATGTAAATCAATGTAAAAAATTATTAAGTAGGTTAAAAACAAGGATTACTGCAGAAGAGTCTGAATTAGAACTTGAAAAATTTATAGAAAAAAATGTATCAGGTATATATTTCCATTAATAAATAATAAAGAGGTGTAATATGTATGATAATATTTTAGAGACCTTTACTTATCGAAATATACAATATAATTATTATAATTTAAATAAAATAGAGGGTATTAATAAAAAGCCCTATTCTATTAGGGTTTTAATTGAAAATGTGATTAGAAATTATGATGAAAAATATACAAAAAAGGGACATGTTGATAGCCTGATTAATTGGCAGCCTAAAATAGATAAAAGGGGGGAGGTTCCCTATAAGCCTGTACGTGTGCTAATGCAGGATTTTACAGGGGTTCCTGCTGTTGTCGATATTGCTTCAATGAGAGAATGTGCACATAAATTGAATGTTGATGCGAAAAAGATTAATCCACTTATAGATATAGATCTAATAATTGATCACTCAATTCAGGTTGATTATTTTGGCACAAGTGATTCATTGTATAAAAATACTGAATTAGAATACAATAGAAATATTGAGCGTTATAAATTATTAAAATGGGCAAAAGCTAGTTTTGATAATTTTAAAATCGTTCCACCTTGCGCAGGAATATGTCATCAAGTTAATTTAGAGCATTTAGCTGATGTAGCAAGGGTTATAAGGAAAAAAGGCAAAAATTATATTGTGCCAGATACACTTTTGGGAACAGACTCACATACGCCTATGATAAATGGTATATCAGTACTTGGTTGGGGTGTAGGCGGTATTGAGGCAGAAGCTGTTTTTTTGGGATTACCCTATTATCTGCAATTGCCTGAAGTAATTGGAGTAAAATTTGTTGGCTCTCTAAAAGAAGGTGTGACATCTACTGACTTAGTTTTAAATGTTGCCTATATATTGAGAAAATATGGTGTTGTTGGTAAATTCATAGAATATTTTGGGCCAGCACTGAAAGAATTGTCAGTTCCTGACAGGGCTACGATTTCTAATATGACTCCAGAGTATGGTGCAACAGTTGATTTTTTTCCTATAGATAATAGAACAATTGAATATTTAAATCATACTGGAAGAGAGTACCAAGCAGAATTAGTCCTTAAATACGCTTTAAATGCAGGATTTTTTTATGATGAGGAAAAATTGCCAGAATATTCTGATGTTATCGAGGTTGATCTCTCTGAGATTGAACCAACTGTGGCAGGACCTTCAAGACCCCATGACAGGATTTTTCTAAAAAACATGAAAAATGATTTTGGTGATATTTTAAGTAAAGTCTCAAATAAGAAGGAAGTCAGGGAGTGTAAAATTATACTTGATGATAGGGATTTTACATTAAGGGATGGTAGCGTTGTGATTGCAGCAATAACCTCCTGTACAAATACATCTAACCCTTCTGTTATGATTGGTGCTGGATTGATAGCAAAAAAAGCCGTTGAATATGGTCTAGATATACCTAACTATGTAAAAACATCTTTAGCTCCTGGCTCTAGAGTGGTTTATGATTATTTAAAGAAAAC
The DNA here is from genome assembly GCA_034189185.1 of Deferribacterota bacterium. NCBI lineage: Bacteria > Pseudomonadati > Deferribacterota > Deferribacterota bacterium. Next base: position 2,344 of record JAXHVM010000060.1, on the reverse strand, counting down.
TGGACTATTGCCTTATTTAGAAGCATTAAAATTTCATATAGTTGGTTATGGTTGTACCACCTGTATTGGTAACAGTGGACCACTTCGTGAGGAAGTAGAGCAGGCTATTATTGAGAATGAGTTAGCAACAGCTTCTGTGCTATCTGGCAATAGAAATTTTGAGGCAAGAATACATCCTTTAGTAAGGGCTAATTTTTTAGCCTCACCTATGTTAGTTGTTATTTATGCAATTGCTGGAACAATTGACATAGATATCTTTAATGATGTATTGTCTTATACACCGAATGGTGAGCCTATCTATCTAAAGGATTTATGGCCATCAAAAAAGGAGATTAATGATCTAGTTAGTAGAAGTATAACAACTGATATGTTTGATTATGAATATGCTATAATAGATAAAGGTGATTACTTGTGGAATAGTTTAGATGTGGAGCCTTCAATAACATATCGGTGGGATGAAAAATCAACCTATATTAAGAATCCACCCTATTTTGATAATTTTTCTTTTGATGAGAAACCTTTAAAAGACATTATTAATGCAAGAGCGCTACTTGTCCTGGGAGATACAGTAACGACAGACCATATATCGCCCGCTGGTAAAATACCAAAGGATTATCCTGCCGGTAAATATTTGCTAGAATGTGGTGTTGATGAAAAGGATTTTAATTCCTATGGTTCAAGGAGGGGTAATCACAATGTTATGATAAGGGGCACCTTTTCTAATGTTAGGATTAGAAATTTTTTAGTTTATCCAAAAGAAGGGGGTTATACATTAAAATTGCCAGAAGGAGAGCTTTGTTTCGTATATGAGGCAGCTGAGAAATATAAAAAGGAGAATACACCTCTAATTGTTTTAGCTGGTAAGGAATATGGTAGTGGTTCTTCAAGGGATTGGGCTGCAAAGGGAACTGCATTGTTAGGTATTAAAGCAGTTATAGCTGAGTCATTCGAAAGGATACATAGGGCAAATCTTTTAGGTATGGGGGTACTCCCACTGCTCTTTGTAGATGGACAAAATATTAAAAGCTTAAATTTAACTGGTAAAGAGAAATATTCAATATATGGTTTAGATAAACTAGCCCCAAATGCTCTTTTAAAGGTTATAGCTGAGAAAGAAGATGGATCTAAAAAAGAGTTTAATGTAAGATGTGCTGCATATTTGGATATTGAAATAGAATACTTTAAGAATGGGGGAATATTGCCCTATACCTTGAAAAAGCTTGTAAGGGATTAATTATTGCGTTTAAAGGCTTTAACTATTCAAGGTTTTAAGTCTTTTGCTTCTAAAGTTACCATTAATTTTGATGAAGGTGTCTCTTGCATTGTTGGTCCTAATGGTTCAGGTAAAAGTAATATTTTAGATGCTTTTAAGTGGGCTTTAGGTGAGCAAAATGTTAAAGAATTAAGAGGGGATAATATAGAAGATATACTCTTTAACGGATCTGCAAATAGACAAAAAGCCAATTTTGCAACTGTTTCAATAACATTCACTGATATAGATGAAGAGATTTCAAATAAATGGGGTTCATTTTCAGAATTAACAATTACTAGAAAACTTTACAGAAGTGGGGAAAGGAAATATTTAATAAATAATAAAAATTGTAGATTAAAGGATATTAAGGAATTTCTCTATGATAATGGCATAAGTTATAAGAGTATAGTGTTAATTGAACAGGGAAAAATTGATAAAATTGTACAGGCATCAAGTGAGCAGTTGAGGGATATATTTGAGGAATTTGCAGGCATTATTAACTATAGGGATAAAAAGAAAGAATCATTAAATAAACTTGAGGAATCTTTAAGCAATTTAGAAAGGGTAGCTGATATCTTAAGGGAGGTTGAGGAGAATAAGAAGGTTTTATATAAACAGCTTTTAGAGCTTAAGGAATATAATAAATTATTAGAACAAAGGGATGAAATAAAGAAAAAGATTTTATTTATTGATTATGTGAAGGTCTCAAAAAAGCTAGGCGGTATTAGTGATAAAAAGAAGGTTTTGAATAGTTATATTGAGGAATTTACTTCTGCATATAACAATATATTAAATATATATCTAAAGTTAAAAAAGTTTTTAGGTACTTTTGAGAAATTATTTAATTTTGTAGAGAATAGTTATTATAGTGTTGAAAATAGATATAGCGAGATAAAAAATAGTATAGTTTTAACTGAGGAACGCCTTAAACATTCAAATAATGAACTAAAAAGACTGCTAGATAGAGAGAAATCATTGGAGTTTGAAAACGAAGAATATGCTCAAAAAATAAAAAGTGCTGAAAGTGATTTAAAAACTTTAAGCTCTAAAATAGGTATAGAATTAAATAAGGAAAAAGAGAGTGAAGAGGAG
>JAXHVM010000059.1 GCA_034189185.1 Deferribacterota bacterium | reverse complement strand
GTATGTTGATTATTACATTGATTCTCCTAAATATACACCTTATGAGGCATTAGAAAGAAATACAACCTATTCATCTGCCTTAAGGATTAGGGTTAGGTTGGTTATATATGATGTGGATAGTGAAAGCGGAGAAAGGACTATTATATCAGCGAAAGAATCAGAGGTATATTTATGTGATGTCCCTCTGATAACTGAGAGAGGATCCTTTATAGTTAATGGTGTCGAAAGGGTTATCGTTAACCAACTACATAGGTCACCTGGTATATTTTTTGAAGATTTATCAGCATCAAAAAATGTATTAGAAAGACATATTTATTCTGCTAGAATTATTCCTTATAGAGGTTCATGGTTAGATTTTGAGTTTGACGCTAAAAATTTAATGTATGCGAGAATTGATAAAAGAAAGAAGATACCTGTAACTATAATATTAAAAGCTTTGGGGCTTTCTAATAAAGATATATTACATATTTATTATGATGTAGAAACAGTTAAAATTAATGAAAATGGTGAACTTTATAAGGTTTTAGAGCTAGATAAAATCCTTGGCAGAAGATATAGTGTGGATATAACCGATGAAGATGGTAACATCCTTGTTAAGGCAAATAGGAAAATTACAAAGGCTGCAAAAAAAAGGTTGGAAAAAAGCAACATTAAAGAATTTAGAATCTCATTGGAGGATTTGTTAGATTCATTTTTTGCTGAAGATGTGATCACAGAAAATGGTGAGGTAATTTTAGAAGCAAATACCCCAGTTAGTGATGATTGTATAGAAACCTTGAAAGGAAATAATATAAAAGAATTCAAGGTTTTATATATAGATAAACTAACTGCAGATTCTGCAATAAGAGACTTATTGGCTATTGATGGAGTGGAGAATACAGATGAAGCAATTATGGAAATATATAAACGACAAAGACCTGGGGAGCCAGCAACAGTTGAAATAGCAAAGAATTATTTTGATAATATCTTTTTTAATGAAAAAAGATATGACCTTTCTAAGGTAGGTAGACTTAAGATTAATAGAAGATTGGGTTTAGATATCCCACTGGATGTTACAGTTTTAACAAAGGATGATATTATAGCGGCAGTTAAATTATTTGATAAGATTAGACTTGGGGTTGAGAGAGTAGACGATATAGATCATTTGGGGCATAGAAGAGTTAAATCTGTAGGGGAACAATTTCTAAATCATATTAGGATAGGCTTAGTTAGAATGGAAAAAACTATTAAAGAGAGAATGAGTGTTCAAGAATTAGATGAACTTACTCCGCAGGATTTGTTAAATGCAAAACCATTAAATGCTTCAATCAAAGAGTTTTTTGGCAGCTATCAGTTGTCACAATTTATGGACCAGACCAACCCTTTAACTGAAATTACACATAAGAGAAGATTATCAGCACTGGGTCCTGGTGGTTTAAACAGGGAGAGAGCGGGATTCGAAGTTAGAGATGTACACCCTTCACATTATGGCAGGATTTGTCCTATTGAAACTCCAGAGGGTCCAAACATTGGTCTTATTACAACAATAACGACATATGCAAAGATAAACGATTTTGGATTTATTGAAACTCCTTACAGAAAGGTAGTTGATGGTAGAGTAACTGACGAGGTTGTGTATTTATCGGCAATTGAAGAAGAAGATTATTATATTGCACAAGCTAATGCATTAGTTGATGAGAATGGGAGATTTATTAGAGATTATATAGCTGCTAGATATAAAGGTGAAGCTACAAGTGTCCCAAAAGAATATATTAATTTGATGGATGTTGACCCATCTCAGATAGTATCTATTTCAACAGCTTTGATACCTTTTCTAGAGCATGATGATGCCAACAGAGCACTTATGGGTTCTAATATGCAACGTCAGGCTGTTCCTTTGATTAAACCTGATGCGCCCTTTGTAGGCACAGGTTTAGAGCGCAAGGTTGCTGTTGATTCTGGAGCAGCATTGGTGGCTAAAAGGAGTGGCTACATAGAATACGTTGATTCTGAGAAAATAATAATTAGATACACAGAAAATAATAAATTTGATATAGATGTATATGAGCTTGTTAAATATAAACGTTCAAATCAAGACACATGTGTAAATTATAAACCTCTTGTTAACAAGGGAGAATTTGTTAATAAAGGTGATATTCTGGCTGATGGACCATCAGTAGATAGGGGTGAGTTAGCATTGGGTAAAAATGTGTTAATAGCACTAATGCCTTGGATGGGTTATAATTTTGAAGATGCTATGGTAGTCTCTCAAAAATTAGTTAAGGAAGATGCCTTTACATCAATTCATATTGAATCTTTTGATATCGAGGCAAGGGATACAAAATTAGGTCCTGAAGAGATTACAAGGGATATCCCAAATATGAGCGAGGAGAGCTTAAAAGATTTAGATGATAGTGGTGTTATAAGAATTGGGGCTTATGTGAAATCTGGTGATATACTAGTTGGTAAGGTAACGCCTAAAGGAGAGTCGCAGACTACACCTGAAGAAAGATTGCTTCGAGCAATTTTTGGTGAAAAGGCTGGTGAGGTTAAAGATGCTTCGTTAAGGGTTCCACCTGGTGTAGAAGGTGTTGTAGTTGATGTACAGGTTATGACGAGAAAAGGGGTAAAGAAAGACGATAGGACAAAAAATATTGAAGAAGAAAAGAGAAAAAAACTTACAAGGGATTACCACATAAAAAAGAGAGTCTTAGAAAAGGCAAGATTTGAGAGTATGCTAGATATTTATAAAGAAAGAAAACTTATTAAAGATGTTGAAATTGATGGTATAACACTTAAAAAGGGTGACAAAATAAGCAGTGATAAACTTAGTAAAATAACTTTTACATCACTTTTACAGCTACCTGTAGAAAAGGATAAGCTCTTTGAAGATAAAATATCAGAAATTAATGAAACATATTTTACAAGATTAAAAAGGTTAGATGAATATAATGCAAATAAAAGTAAAAAGATAGAGATGGGGGATGAATTATCTGCAGGTATACTGAAGTATGTAAAAGTTCATATTGCTATTAAGAGAAAGCTATCTGAAGGCGATAAAATGGCAGGGCGCCATGGTAATAAAGGTGTTATAGCAAAAATACTCCCAGAAGAGGATATGCCTTTTTTAGAAGACGGCACACCCGTTGATATTGTGTTAAATCCATTAGGTGTACCTTCCAGGATGAATGTTGGGCAAGTGCTTGAGTCCCATTTAGGTGTTGCTGCTAAAGCTCTGGGTTTGTATTTTGAGACACCTGTTTTTGATGGTGCGAAAGAAAAAGATATTGATGAACTATTAATTAAAGCTGGCTTTCAAAAGGATGGTCAGCGAATACTATATGATGGTAGAAGTGGTGAACCTTTTGAACAAGAAGTAACAGTTGGAGTTATGTATATAATGAAGCTCCACCACCTTGTGGATACTAAAATACATGCTAGGTCAACCGGTCCGTATTCTCTAGTAACTCAACAACCACTTGGCGGTAAAGCTCAGTTTGGTGGTCAAAGATTGGGCGAGATGGAAGTGTGGGCACTAGAAGCTTATGGTGCAGCAAATATGCTGCAGGAGATGCTAACTGTTAAATCCGATGACGTTGAAGGTAGGACTAGGGTTTACGAGGCTATAGTAAATGGTGATTTGTCATATAAACCAAGTATGCCCGAGTCCTTCAATGTGCTAATCAAAGAATTGCAAGGTTTATGTTTAGATGTTGAATTAATTGCAACGAAAGAGGAACGTGATAAGACACCATCAAAAGAGGCCAAAGTAAAGAATCAAGATGGAGGTAACAATTAAACAATGAACAATAAAAGAGTGCCATTAATACAAGAAAGTGACCGAGATGTATCTTTTGATGCATTAAGGATAAAAATTGCATCTCCTGAAAAGATTTTAAGTTGGTCTTATGGTGAGGTTACTAAACCTGAAACTATAAATTATAGAACCTTTAAGCCAGAAAGAGACGGCTTATTTTGTGCTAAAATATTTGGCCCTGTAAAGGATTGGGAGTGTTTATGTGGCAAGTATAAAAGAATGAAGCACAGAGGTATTGTATGTGAGAAATGTGGTGTTGAGGTTATACAATCTAAGGTAAGGCGAGAGAGGATGGGGCATATATCACTTGCCTCACCTGTTTGTCATATCTGGTTTTTTAAAAGTGCACCTTCAAAAATTGGTTCGATATTAGACTTATCAATAAAAGATATCGAAAGGGTTGTTTATTTTGAATCTTATGTAGTCATTGATCCAAAGAATACGCCCTTGAAAGAGAGAGAGCTCATAACGGAAGAGAGATATAATAAACTTATTCAAGAGTATGGCTCTAAAGCTTTCACAGCAAAAATGGGTGCAGAGGCTATAAAAGAATTGTTAAAGAAAGTAGATTTGGATCTTTTGGCAGTTGAACTACAACAAGAGATAAAGGAAACAAATAGCCTGCAAAAGAAGAATAAACTCTATAAAAGATTTAATGTTGTAGAGTCTTTTAGAAGGAGCACGAACAAACCTGAATGGATGGTATTAGATGTAATACCTGTAATTCCACCAGAACTAAGACCATTAGTACCTTTAGAAGGGGGAAGGTTTGCAACAAGCGACCTTAATGATTTATATAGAAGAGTTATAAATAGAAATAATAGGCTTAGGAAACTAATAGAATTGAATGCCCCTGAAATTATTATAAGAAATGAGAAGAGAATGCTTCAGGAAGCAGTTGATGCATTATTTGATAATGGTAGAAGAGGTAGGACTATAAAGGGATCAAATAAAAGGCCTTTAAAGTCATTAAGTGATATGATTAAAGGTAAACAAGGTAGATTTAGACAAAATCTACTGGGTAAGAGAGTTGATTATTCAGGTAGGTCGGTTATTGTTGCTGGCCCACATTTGAAGATGTATCAATGTGGTATACCTAAAATTATGGCCTTAGAGCTTTTTAAACCTTTTCTATACTATAAATTAGAGAAGGAAAAAGGTATAGCAACAACGATAAAACATGCAAAGAGGATTGTGGAGGAACAACAACCCGAGGTTTGGGATATATTAGAGGAAGTTATAACAGAACATCTAGTATTACTTAACAGAGCACCTACATTACATAGGCTTGGTATACAAGCATTTGAACCAAAATTAATTGAGGGTAAAGCAATTCAGCTGCATCCCTTAGTGTGTGCAGGTTATAATGCTGATTTTGACGGTGACCAAATGGCAGTACATGTACCACTGTCATTTGAAGCTCAAATGGAAGCAAAGGTTTTGATGTTGTCAACTAATAATATTTTGTCACCTGCTAATGGGAAACCGCTGGCAGTTCCATCACAAGATATGGTCTTAGGGGCTTATTATTTAACAAGGGCTATGAAAAATGCTGACGGAGAGGGAAAGATTTTTTCTTCAGTAAGTGAAGTTTTGTGTGCCTATGATTATGGTAAACTTGATTTACACGCTAATATAAATCTTAGGATTAATAATGTTATGTATAAAACAACAACTGGTAGAGTTATTTTATATTCAGCGATACCAGAAGAGGTTGAATTTGAAAGAATTAATAGGGTTTTTGATAAAAAAGAATTGTCAAAGTTAGTAGAGCATATAAACAAAAAATTAGGTAGTTATAAGACGGCGAAATTTTTAGACAAGTTAAAGGATTTAACCTTTTATTATGCTACAAAGGCTGGTTTTTCAATAACAGTTGAGGATCTTGTTATCCCTCCAGAAAGAGAGAAATTACTGGAGGAGGCCACAAAGAGGGTTCATGAGATTGATGCGCATTATAGAGAAGGAGCATTGACAGCAGGAGAAAGGTATAACCAGATTATAGATATTTGGTCTACTACAAATGACAAAATTACGGCAATTCTTATGGATACACTTTCAAGGCAAGGGGGCGATAAAAAAGCGAAAAATAAAAGAGATAGATATTATAATCCAATATATATTATGGCTGATTCTGGAGCAAGAGGGTCCAAAACACAGATAAGTCAACTTGCTGGTATGAGAGGTCTTATGGCAAAACCATCAGGAGAGATTATAGAAACACCTATTACTTCCAATTTTAGAGATGGTTTAACAGTGCTACAATATTTTATTTCAACCCATGGTGCCAGAAAAGGTTTAGCTGACACAGCTTTAAAAACAGCTAATTCTGGATATTTGACAAGGAGATTGGTTGATGTTGCCCAAGATGTTATTGCGACAATTGATGATTGCGGGACAATTAATGGTATTGAAATAAGCGCTTTAATGGAAGGGACTGAAGTTGTAGAGTCCTTATCTGAACGTATCTTAGGTAGATATACCCTAGAAGATGTGTTTGACCCTGTTACTGATGAGGTTATTGTTTTAGCCAATACTATGATTACTGAAGAAATAGCTAAAAAAATTGAAAAAGCAGGTTTAGATAGTGTTATGGTTCGATCTGTTATAACATGTGAAGCAGATTTCGGGGTTTGTAGGCACTGTTATGGGATGGATTTAACAACAAATAGATTAGTTGAATTAGGTGAGACTGTAGGAATTATAGCAGCTCAATCTATTGGAGAGCCTGGTACACAGTTGACAATGAGGACTTTCCATATTGGTGGAGCAACATCTGCAGCTGCTGAGGAATCGACCCTTTATTCAAAACATGATGGCTATGTAAAACTTGAAGACATAAATTTTGTGAAAAATAGGGTAAATCAAAATGTAGTTTTAAATAGAAATGGAGAGCTTGTTATTCAAGATGATACTGGCAGAAATTTAGAGAGATACTCTATTGCGTATGGTACTAGAATATTTGTAAATGACGGTGATAAGGTTAAAAAAGATGACATATTGGCTGAATGGGATCCTTATTCTTCTGTTATTATAAATGAGGTTAAAGGCAGGGTTGCTTTTGGGGATATTATTGAAGGTGAAACTTTAAAGGAAGATATCGATCCAATAACTGGTTTGTCACAGAAAATTATAGTAAGTCTAACAAGGGAGAAGAAACAGCCTCGAATATCAGTGAAAGATGAGAATAATAAGACTATAAAAAGGTATATATTGCCAGTTGGTGCAATAATATTAGTAGATGAGGGTGTTGAGGTTCATTCAGGAGATATTATTGCAAAGGTACCTAAAGAAGCGCAAAAAACGAAAGATATAACCGTTGGCTTGCCAAGGGTTGCTGAATTGTTTGAGGCTAGAAAACCTAAAGATCCAGCTATTATTTCAGAGATTGATGGTATAGTAAAGATTGAAAGTGGTGTAAGAGGAACAAGGAAGGTAATAATTGAAAATCCAGATACAGGTGATAAGAAAAGTTATAATATTTCTGTGCAAAAATATTTAAATGTTCGAGATGGTGATAGGGTTAAAGCAGGAGAGCCTTTAGTAGATGGTTTGGTAGATCCTCATGATATATTGAGCGTATTAGGCGAAGAAGCATTGGAAAGGTATCTAGTCAATGAAATTCAAGAGGTATATAAAAAACAGGGTGTTTCAATTAATGATAAGCATATTGAGGTTATAGCTAGACAAATGTTGCAAAAAGTTATAATCGAGGATCCTGGAGATTCTGATTATATACATAATGAAGAGGTATATAAAAGAGAATTTATAAAAGTTAGACAAGAATTGTTGGAGAAGGGGATGGTACCTCCTAGGGGCAAACCTATATTACAAGGCATAACAAAGGCAGCTGTCAATACTGAGAGCTTTATATCTGCAGCTAGTTTTCAGGAAACAACAAGGGTTATAACAGATGCTGCATGTTCAGGAAAAATAGATCAACTGAGGGGTATAAAGGAGAACGTTATTATGGGTAGACTAATCCCTGCTGGAACAGGTTCGGAACATATTAAAGATAAAAAATATAAATTTATAAAAAAAATAGTATAAATAATATAAAATAAATTATTTTTTCTTGACAATTTGTTTATACGTTGTTAATATCTAGAGCTCTTTGAGCAGATGATACGTATTATAAATATTTTGTATTAGAAGGAGGCAATATGCCAACTATTAACCAGTTGGTTCGAAAAGGAAGAGAGAAGGTTGTTGAAAAGGTTAAGACACCGGCTTTAAAAGGTTGTCCTCAAAAAAGAGGCGTATGTGTTAGGGTTTATACAACAACCCCAAAAAAACCTAATTCAGCGCTAAGGAAGGTTGCGAGGGTTAGGTTAACAAATGGGGCAGAAGTAACTGCTTATATACCTGGTATAGGACATAACTTGCAGGAGCACTCAGTAGTTCTTATAAGAGGTGGCAGAGTAAAGGATTTGCCAGGTATTAGATATAAGATTGTAAGAGGTTCTTTAGATGCAGCTGGTGTCCAGGATAGAAGACAGAGTAGATCAAAATATGGTGTAAAAAAACCTAAATAATTAAAGAGGGTAATATGTCAAGAAGAGGTATAAAAGAAAAGAGGTCAATTTTGCCAGATCCAGTTTTTGGAGATGTTTATGTTGCAAAATTTATTAATAGAATGATGGTTGATGGCAAAAAAACGAAGGCAGAAAATATATTCTATAGTGTTTTAGAAACAATTAAAGATAAAACAGGCAAAGATGGCCTAGAGTTGTTTAAGGAAGCAATAAATAATGTAAGGCCAATATTAGAAGTAAGGCCAAGAAGGGTCGGGGGGGCGACATATCAAGTCCCGATGGAAGTTAGAGAGGAAAGAGGTATTGCCTTAAGTATTAGATGGTTGATAAAATATGCGAGACAAAGGCGAGAATTTACAATGGTTGAAAAATTAGCAAACGAATTAATAGATGCTTCAACGCAAAAAGGTTTGGCACACAAGAAAAAAGAGGATACTCATAGAATGGCTGAAGCAAATAGAGCTTTTGCACATTTTAGATGGTAAGGGGGTTTTATAGTGGCTAGGTTGCATCCAATAGAAAAACATAGAAATATTGGAATAATGGCACATATTGATGCGGGTAAAACTACAACTACAGAGAGGATTCTTTTCTATACAGGTATAAATTATAAAATTGGAGAAGTTCATGAAGGCACAGCAACGATGGATTGGATGGAACAAGAAAGAGAAAGGGGCATTACAATAACATCGGCAGCTACTCAGTGTTTTTGGAATGAATATAGAATAAATATTATTGATACACCAGGGCACGTTGATTTTACCATAGAGGTTGAAAGATCATTAAAAGTTTTAGATGGAGCAATAGCTGTATTTTGCGCTGTTGGAGGTGTGGAACCCCAGTCTGAAACTGTTTGGAGACAGGCTGATAAATACCATGTGCCAAGAATTGCTTTTGTTAACAAAATGGATAGAGTGGGTGCAGATTTCTTTAACGTTATTACTATGATCAAAGAACGCTTGGGTGCGAATCCAGTTGCTATTCAACTACCACTTGGCTCTGAAAGTGAGTTTGAAGGTGTTATAGATTTAATAAAGATGAAGTCTATTGTTTGGAGTGGTGATGAGTTGGGCGCTAAATATCAATATCAAGAAATCTCAGATAAGTATATAAATCAAGCAGAAGAATATAGAACAAAAATGATTGAAGCTATTTGTGAGTATGATGAAGAATTGTTGGATAAATATTTTGATGGCAAAGAAATAACAGAGAGTGAAATAAAAAATGCTTTAAGGAAATGTACATTAAATTTGCAATTAGTTCCTGTTTTATGCGGATCAGCTTTTAGAAACAAGGGTATACAACCTTTATTAGATGCTGTTGGAGATTATATGCCTTCACCTATTGATGTGCCACCTTTAGAAGGCATTAACCCTGTTAATGGTGAAAAAACTAAAGTAAAAGTTGATGACAATGCGTCATTTACAGCTTTGGCTTTTAAGGTGCAGAGTGACCCCTATGTTGGTCAGCTTACTTATTTTAGGGTTTATTCAGGGCACTTAACAGCTGGTTCATATGTGCTAAATTCTACAAAAGATAAAAAAGAGAGAGTTAGCAGATTATTAAAGATGCACGCCAACAAAAGAGAAGAGATAGAAGAAATTTATACAGGGGATATTTGTGCTGCTGTTGGTTTAAAATATACAATAACAGGGGATACCCTTTGTGACAGTAATCACCCAATATTATTAGAATCAATGGAGTTTCCAGAGCCTGTAATATCCTTTGCAATAGAACCTAAAACAAAAGCTGATCAAGATAAATTGTCATTGGCTCTAAATAGGCTAGCTATGGAGGATCCTTCTTTCAAGGTAAAAATAGATGATGAGACAGGTCAAACGATAATATCAGGTATGGGTGAGTTGCATTTAGAGATCATAGCTGATAGATTGATTAGAGAATTTAAAGTTGGTGCTAATATAGGTAAACCGCAAGTATCTTACAGAGAAACGGTTAAGAGGAGGGCAAAATCTGAAGGTAAATATATCAGACAATCAGGTGGTCGTGGTCAGTACGGGCACTGTATTATAGAAATAGAGCCCTTAGAAAGAGGTAAAGGCTATGAATTTGTAAATAAGATTGTAGGTGGTGCCATACCTAAGGAATTTATACCAGCAATTGAAAAGGGTATTAAAGAATCTATGGAGATAGGGAATGTAGCAGGTTTTCCTGTTGTTGATGTAAAGGTTACACTTCTTGACGGAAGTTATCACGAGGTTGATTCCTCAGAAATGGCTTTTAAAATAGCTGGTTCAATGGCCTTTAAAGAAGCTATGGATAAAGCAGGTGCTGTCTTACTTGAACCTATTATGAGAATAGAAGTTGTTGTTCCAGAAGAATATCTAGGTGATGTAATGGGGGATTTGAGCTCTAGAAGAGGCAAAATATTGGGTATGAATCCTAGAGGTTCTGTACAAGTAGTTAGATCATTTGTACCATTGAAAGAAATGTTTGGATATGCAACAGATTTGAGATCAATGACGCAAGGAAGAGCTACATATACTATGATATTTGATCATTATGAAGAAGTTCCTACAAATGTTGTAGAGGAAATATTAAAAACAAAAGTTTAATTATACAGGAGGCAACCTATGGCTAAGGCAAAATATGAGAGGAAAAAACCACATGTGAATGTAGGTACAATAGGACACGTAGATCATGGTAAGAGTACACTAACATCGGCAATAACAAAG
>JAXHVM010000058.1 GCA_034189185.1 Deferribacterota bacterium | reverse complement strand
ATATTATTTGCCTTTAAATAACGCCTTAAACTCTCCTTTAAAGAAGAAATAGTATATTCATAATATCTAGCAGAATCCATAGAAACTAGACTTCTCTAATAAACTGTAAACCACAATTGCTACGGCATTTGATAGGTTTAAGCATCTAATATTTTTTTTCATTGGTATTCTATATAAAGTATTTGAAAAATCATTATATATATCTTCTGGCAAGCCAACATCCTCATTACCAAATATCAAAAGGTTTTCCTTATTTGAACATAGAGGTATTTGATTATAGTATTTACCCCCCTTTGTTGATAAAAAAGCATATTGATAATCATCTTGTTTGTATTTTTCAAAGAAAGAATCTTTATTTTCAATAAATTCTACAACTGCCAAATCTCTATAGTCTAAAGACGCCCTTTTTAAATATTTGTTATTTAAGGAAAATCCAAGGGGGCCAATCAGTATTAACTTAATATCTGTGCATGCACACAATCTTATAATATTACCTGTGTTTTGTGGGATTAAAGGGTTAAATAGAACAACCTTCATAAATTAATAATTTCTTTTTGCTCTATTTAAAGGCTCATCTGTATATTCTTTATAATCAATTTTTTTACAATCCCCCCAAATAGATTCTAAACTATATTTTTCTCTTACTTCATAGCTCATAATATGTAAAATTATAAAACCAAAATCAATTGAAACCCAATTAGACCTCTTTTCTCCATCAATCTGATAAATTTTTGCCTGCCATTTATTAACATCCTTTAATATACTATTAATTATTGCATTTATATGTATTTCAGAGCTTGCTGTGCATATAACTAAATAATCAGCAATATATGAAACATCGCTAACTTGATATATAACTATATTTTCACTCTTTTTGTCCTCTAATAGATTGTACAGTTTTTTTAATATATACTCTTCCTTCATCACACCTCCTGATATAATCTATTTTTTTCTATATAATTATAAACCTCATCTGTTAAAAATTCTTTCATCTCTTTTCTCTTTAGCTTGTCTCTTATATCACTACTTGATATTGGTATTTCATCCATTTCATACAATATTATTTTTCCATATTTTTCATTTTTAAACTCCTCCTTATTAACTATTTTATTTTTTAAGATATTTGGAATTATGGCTAACATTTTATCAAAGGACATCTCTTTTCTGTTAACAACAATAAAATTAGCCAAATTAAAAAGCTCTAACCAGTTTTCCCACGTATTAATTGTTGCAAATATATCACTTCCACAAATAAATGATAATATGTCATTCTTATATTTTGATCTATAATATTCCAAAGTCTTATATGTATAAGATATACCACTATTCTTTAATTCAATATCTGAAACGGTAAAATTATATTTTAAATTCTTAACAGAAATTCTTACCATCTCATACCTTTTTTCTGGTGGCGTAGAACCAAGATTTTTATGGGGTGGAATCTTTGCGGGTATAAATATAAGCTCATCAAGCTTAAAATCCCTATAAACATTAATAGCTAACCTAATGTGACCGATATGAATAGGATTAAAAGTGCCTCCAAATAAACCAATATGTCTCAAAGCTAAGTCCTTATTTGGCCAGAGCCTAATACCATATATTTATATGTAGTTAAACCCTCTAAACCCATTGGACCTCTACAATGCAATTTCTGCGTAGAAATGCCCATCTCAGCCCCAAAACCGAACTCATACCCATCTGTAAACCTTGTAGATGCGTTAACATAAACGGCAGCTGAATCTACACCCTTTAAAAACTTCATTGCGTTTTCATAATTATCAGTAACTATGCTATCTGAATGATGGGAACCATATCTATTTATATGATCTATTGCCTCTTCTAAACCTTTGACAATTTTTATTGAAACAATTAAATCTAAGTACTCTTCTGACCAGTCTTTATCAGTTGCAGGTATTACATCACACAGCTTTTGCACTAAAGCACAACCTCTAACCTCAACGTTTAAGTCTTTATAGGTATTAACAATATCAATTATCAAATTACTACTAACATTCTCATCTATTAATAGTGTCTCCATTGCATTACAAACTGATGGTCTATTAACCTTTGCATTGATTGAAATGTCTTTTGCCATTTTATAATTACAATACCTATCTAAATACACATGACACACACCTTTATCATGCTTTACTACTGGTATAGTAGAATTATTGGTAACAAAATCAATCAGAGCACTTCCTCCCCTAGGTATAATTAAATCTATAAAATCATTTGCCTTTAAAAGTTCCTTTATATATGCCCTCTCAGGATCTTCTACATATAATATAGCATTTGAGTCTAAACCACAATTAGATAACGCTTGCTTTAATATTGACACAAATATCTTATTTGTATTAACACTTTCTTTACCACCTCTTAATACAGCTGCATTACCTGCTTTTATACACAATGCAGCAGCATCAATAGTAACATTGGGTCTAGACTCATATATGATACATATTACACCTACTGGTACCCTTGTCTTTAATATCTCAAGTCCATTTGGTCTTTTAAAACCTTTCTCAACAATATTTACTGGATCATCTAAATTAATGATCTTTTCTAAACTATCAATTATCGAATCAAGCCTCTTATCATTTAGAATAAGCCTATCAATAAGAGCTTTATTTAGGTTTGCTTTCTTTGCATTTTCCACATCCTTATTGTTTGCTTTATAAATCTCGTCTTTTTTTTGCTTTAACATATATGAGGTATCTTTTAAAAATTTGTCCTTTATAGAACTTTTTGCATTAGCTAATGCTGATTGTGCACACTTAGCTTTTTTTAATAATTCAAAGATCTCCATCTAAAGCTCCTTCAATATTTAATACCATATCATCCTTATGCACTACTTCATCACTATATTTATATCCTAAGATATTTGATATTTCACTACTTTTTACACCGGCTATCTTGCTTAGTTCTTGTGAGGAATATCTCACCTTTCCTCTTGCTATTTCAATACCGTTAATATCTACAATTGATATAACATCACCAATATTAAACCTTCCGCTAATTTCAACAACTCCACTTGATAAAAGGGATTTATTATGACTTATTAATGCATTAGCAGCTCCTTCATCAATCTTAACCTTACCCTTTATTATAGAACCATGAGCTAACCACATTTTCTTTAACCTAAAGCTATTTTTAGAAGTATAAAAATATGTCCCTATACTTTCTCCTTTTAAAAATCTCACAATGTTTCCTAAATCTCTACCATTAATTATACCTACATTGCAACCAAAAGAAAGAGCTTTTCTTGTAGCCAACAACTTAGATTTCATACCTCCTGTACCCATAGAACTTTTAGTGTTGCACTCAATCTCTCTTAAAATCTTTGAAACGGATCTAACATCTTTAATTACAAAGCCCCCCTTATCTTTTTGTGAAAATTTATTATATACCCCATCAACCTCTGTTAAGATAAGCAATAAGTCAGCCTCTATAAGCCCTGAAACCAAAGCACTTAAATGATCGTTATCACCAAAAGTTTCAACATACTTCAATTCATCTATAACAACAATATCATTTTCATTAATTATTGGTACAATACCATTTTCAAGCATTTTCATTAAACTATGCCTGATATTTAAAAATCTACGTTTATTTGCAAAATCATCCTTTGTAAACAGAACTTGTGCAACATTTATGTTATATTTTCTAAAGGCCTGCTCATAATTCCACATTAATCTAGCC
Source organism: Deferribacterota bacterium (assembly GCA_034189185.1). Classification (NCBI taxonomy): domain Bacteria; kingdom Pseudomonadati; phylum Deferribacterota; species Deferribacterota bacterium. Next base: position 7,568 of record JAXHVM010000058.1, on the reverse strand, counting down.
TGACCAACACCAGCACAAATCTGCTTACCAACTATATCCTTCGGCCTCTTTTCAAGACGTAATATACTAATTCCTGCAGCAATCGCTCCAGAAGAAACTATAGTAATATAGGGAATTTCCTTTTTTAAAGAGGAAACAATCTCAGCTAATCTTTCTATATATTGATTATTAACTCCCTCACTACTAGCTATTAGGGAGCTTCCAATCTTTATGATTAATCTTTTAATAGATGGTAAATTTCTCATAGGTTAAACTGGGGTGCCAGGACTCGAACCTGGAAATAGCGGATCCAAAGTCCGCTGCCTTGCCACTTTGGCTACACCCCAATATTTTCTAGAGTTATATAATGTAATAACAAATTTTAAATGTCAACAATTAATTGCGTTATTCATCTCTACTCCAATAAACCCTAACAAAATGTTCTCCATCGGCCCATTTAATAGTAAAATTACCCTTACATGCACTATATACTACCTTTCCAATTCGATAAGCCAATCTATTATCAGTTGTATAAATTAATATTTTATCATCGCTAATATTCTCTATTTTTGCAATTCTATGAAGGGCATTCTTACTCCTCTGCCTCTTTTCTTCATTATTTACAATATTTAAAATCTCCTCTTTGTGCTCTTTTAAATATTTACCACTTAATTCTAATAGCCCTCCATAATATCTATCTTTTATCTTTCTACAAGCTGGACAAATAATTTTATTTTTTTTAAATTCATCAGAAGCATCTAATTTCCAGTTTTTATTGATATATACAATACCACATTCAGTGCAGTATGATCCATCATCAAAATTTTGTCTATATGGATCATCTTCATCTTCTGTAAATTTTATATAGGGTAGACTCTTTTTTCTTTTTCCTTTCATATCACCCCCCATCATTCTTTTTATTTACAAAATATAATTTTTCCTTAAGTAAACAAGATCTGTTGTAATATCTTTAATTAAATGATAAATTTTTATGATTAATTTTTTTATAATAAAAATGTTATTAGAAAATTACATTCAATATAACCATAACGTAAAGACCCCAAATCATACTCATCAATAGAGCCAAGTTTTTTACTTTAACTGTTTTCTTATCAATGATAAATATATTTAGATAGACAGCTATATTAATAAAGTCATTGTTTTTTTAATAAATATCTAGTCTTTATTAGCTAACAATAATGCTAATAAAGACTAATACTCATTTTTTGCTAGAGGTCTTTAGGTCCTATGAGTATACAGTAAATTTAAACTAAAGGTTGGGGTCAAATAATTAATATTCCTTAACATATAGATTCACTATAGTTTGGTTTAACAACCTATAAGCAATCTCACCAAATGTAGTTGGACCATCAACATGATTATCAATTGTGCTGTCCTCTAATCCCATATGTTGATAGTTTAATACACAATTACAAGAAAGGGCCGGCTTATATTTTATCCCTTTAAACAATGATCTATAATCACTAACGGGCTTTGCAAAATTATAGGTGGCACCTTTAAAAACTGGTGATATCATTATTACACTATCACTCTTAATTTGCGCAAAAGAGACATTCACTTTTGCACCAAAATCACTACATATGAGCGGAAACCTTAAATCTTTTTTATTGTCTTTCAAGTAACTTGCAAAATTCATAAGCTTATCATTTATATAAGCATCTTTTATAACATATCCAATTTCTTCAAATTTACACTCTACAGACGGGTCAGGCTCAAAGGGATCAACAATATCTATCTCTGCATATCTATCTTCTGGAAGCTCAATATGTAAAACGACAGCATCATCATGACTTACATGCTTTTGTAAACCGTCTAATACAATAGCCTTATCAACGCCTAGTGACTCCCACTTGACACCGGTGACAAATCCATACAGTGGTTTTGTAGCAAAATCTTCATAAAAGGGTAGATTTAGGGCTAATTCATTATGTGCTGCACCTTCATATGGCACTAAAATATAGCTAAAACCATGGCCAAAAGCATCTTTATAAATATTTTTTAAGGTATCTTTATTATATACATTAATCTTAAAGTTTTTTGCTACATCTGTTAAATCATCAACATATATTTTATCATCAGTTTTTATACCTTTCCCATCATTTATAAAATAATAAGACGAGCCTGCTATACAATTACCAGAGGGGAGCTTTTCTAATAACTCTTTTGCACCAGATAGCACCAATATCTTTTTTTGTTCAAGTAGCTTAATTGTTTCTTCTAGATTATACAGCTTCATTCATTTTCCTCCCATATATTTTTTCAAAATCCTTCCATAGGTTCGGCAACCTCTTATTCTTTTCCAAAAAATCATCTACTTTATCAACAAGCTTATTAATATCTGAATCAGCACCTAGATTAGTTTGAATGTGCAACTGCTGAAGGAATATTTTAAATGCAAATGATGATAACTCAACCTTTTTTTTACCTAAAATTAAATCTTTAGTAATTTCTCTTTCTCTACTTGTTAGCATCCCTAACCCACCATAAAATTTTTTAAAACATTTTAGTTAAAAGCTAAATTATTTTAATATTAATTACACATATGTCAATAATTAATATTAAATTTTTATTATTGTCTAGTGATTTTCAGTTAGATCCAAAACCACCACCACCTGGCGTCTCAATCCTAACCCTTGAACCTTTTTTTAGCTTTACATTAAATTTTGAGGGCATTTGCTTATAGGTGCCATTCTCAATTATAATATTTTTTCCTTCTAAACCCTCTTCTCCACCAAAAAGGCCATATGGTTTTAATCTTCTTCTCTCGGATAAAACAGTAAGCTCAGCATCTACCAAGGTTTTTATATCCCTTATTATACCATCACCGCCTTTAAACTTGCCTTTGCCACCAGAGCCTCTCCTTATACTATATTCAATAACTTGTAGCGGATAAGAAAACTCTAAGGCCTCAACCGGCGTATTTAATGTGTTTGTCATATGTGAGTGAACAGCTGATGCACCATTGTAGTCTTTAGCAGCACCCATACCACCACCTATTGTTTCATAGTAAGTAAAGGGTTCATTATTACGCCAATCTAGCCCTCCTATTGTTATATTGTTCATTGTTCCCTGGCTTGCAGCTGGAATATGATCGGGCATCACCTTTGATAATGCACCTAAAACAACATCAACAATTCTTTGGGAGGTCTCAACATTCCCTGCAGCAACTGCTGCTGGAAAATTACAGTCTACAATAGAGCCTTTTTCAGTTACCACCTTTATAGGTCTTAAACAACCTGCATTAGCAACAATATTTGTAGAAATCAATGATCTAAATACATATAATACAGCTGACAATGTAATTGAATAAACAGCATTAACATTACCTTGTACTTCCTTACTTGATTTTGTAAAATCTAATATAACATTATCTCTATCGATTTTAATAGAAACATCAATTTTTATATCCTTACTACCTTGACCATCATCATCTAAAAAATCATAAAAATTGTATAAACCATCCTTCATACTGTATATAAGATCTCTCATAATCTTTTCAGAATAGTCCATTAAATATTGTGCATACAATTTAGTAACTGATAGTGTATATTTCTGAATAAGCTCGTGCAGCCTTTTAGAGCCAACATTGTTGGCCATAAACTGAGCTGAGAAATCACCCTCTCTTTCCTTTTTTGTTCTAACATTGTTTAATATCAATGCCATTAATTTGTAATCGATTTCACCTTTTTCTACTATCTTTAATGGAGGGATAATAAGCCCCTCTTGAAAGATTTCTGTTGATAGTGGCATAGATCCAGATGACTTACCCCCAACATCTGAATGATGTGCTCTATTAGCCACAAAAAACTGTGGACCTTCCTCGCCCTTTATAAAAATAGGTGAAATTATGGTGATATCAGGTATATGTGTACCACCCTTATAGGGATCATTTAATATGACCATATCACCTTCACAAAAATCTATATTTTTAATAGCTGATTTGACTGATAAAGGCATAGAACCTAAATGTACTGGTATATGAGCAGCCTGTGCTATCATATCACCTTTTTCATCAAAAACAGCACAAGAGGAGTCTTTTCTCTCTTTAATATTTGGTGAAAAAGCTGTCCTGTATAAAACTGCACCCATCTCCTCAGCAATAGATATAAACCTGTTTTTGAATATCTCAAGTAGTATTGGATTTAATTCCATAATTAACTCTCCAACTCTAATATAACATTACCTATTTCATCAACAGAAGCTGTGCAAAATGGTGGTACTACTATTGTAGAGGTATGCTCAACAATTATTGCAGGTGGTTTTATCACATTACCATTTCTTAAATACTCTCTTTTATAAATATCTGTCTTTAAAGTCTTACCATCAAAAATTACATCTCTTTTACAGATTATAGCTCTATCATCTATCTTACTAAAAGTTTCTTCAGATCTTTCTAGCTTTAATTTCTCTCTCTTACCAATTGCCCGTAGTCTTATATTAACCACCTCAGTTTCCTTCCCTCTATTAGCATACCCATAAAGCCTCTCGTGCTCTTTGTGAAAAACATCGATAAAATTATCAACAAAAGGAACTGTTATCTCATATGATTGACCAACATATCTCATATCTAAGAATTTCTCTAATAAAATATCCTTCTCATCTATACCTTCAAATAACAGATCCTTTGTTGCCCTTTTGCACAAATCCTTTAACAAGTCTTTTAACTCATTTGTTTTTATTTCGTTTTCTTTTAACATCACTGTTTTAGAATAATCCTTTACAACATCAGCTAAAACCATACCTATTGCAGATAAAGTACCTGGGTTCTGTGGTATTAATACCCTTGGTATATTTAAGAGTTTTGCTAAAAAACAAGCATGCAACGCACCAGCTCCACCAAAAGTAAACAAGGTAAATTCTTTTGGGTCAAAACCTTTTTCAATGGTAATAACCCTTATTGCTTTCTCCATAACTGTATTAGATATTGAGATTACGCCTTCTGCTAACTCCCCTACATCTAAATTTGCCTTTTTGGCTAATTTTTCAAAGAAAGGATATAGTCTATGTTTATCCAATCTCATCTTGCCACCAAGAAAATAATCTGGTAGTAACCTATTTAAAAAACAGTTAGCATCTGTTACAGTTATTTCCTCACCCTTACCATAGCAAATAGGCCCTGGATCAGCTCCTGCACTGATAGGTCCAACCCTTAATGCACCTCCCTTGTCAATAAAGGCAATTGAACCACCACCAGCCCCAACCGTATGTATTGATATCATAGGGACTTTAATTGGGTACTCATCTATTTTTGATTCTGTTGTCAATATAGGCTCTTTATCTATTAGTGATACATCAGTTGAGGTTCCACCCATATCAAAGGTTATTAGTTTATCTATTCCCATAAACTTACCAATCTCATATGCCCCAATTACCCCGCCAGCTGGACCAGAAAGAACTGTTCTAACAGATTCATTAATTGCTGTATCTGCCGATATTATACCACCATTAGATTGCATTATACTAAAACCTTTTAAACCCATATTATCTTTTAAAAATTGCAAATATCTAGCTATCTTTGGTCCAACATAAGTGTTAACTACAGTTGTAGACATTCTCTCATATTCTCTAAATTCATTTAATATCTCACTAGATAGGCTATAATAGAAGCCACTTTTTTTTAATAATTCTCCTATTATCCTCTCATGCTTGTGTTCTTTAAAAGAAAACAATAGACAAACTGCAACAGACTCTATACCTTGGTTTATAAGTTCTTCTATAATATTCTCTACCTCTTGAGAATCTAGATCTTTTAAAATAGTCCCACTATAGTCAACCCTACATTTAACACCATATCTATGCTCTGGGCTAATCAAAGATTGGGTCTTTCTATATTTTAAATTGTATAACTGACTACGATTTTGTCTGCCTATATCAATTATATCTTCAAAGCCTTTATTGGTTATTAAAGCAGCCTTAGCACCTTTTTTCTCTAAAATCGCATTTGTTGCTACAGTAGAACCATGTATTAAAATAATATCTTTATTTTCTCCGGCTATAATATTTTTGCCTTCTATAACAACTTTACCTGGGTTTTTTGGATCCGATAATAATTTTAATACCCCCCATTTCCCATCTTTATAGTACACAAAATCAGTAAATGTACCACCTGTATCTACACCTATAACTATCATTAAAATATTGTTTATCACATTATTATAACATTGACAATTATTAAAATTATATATAAACACTAAATATGAGCAATAAAATACTCCTTAAGTTTTTCATCTTGGCTTTTTCAATACAATTAATAACTATTACACCTTTAAATGCTTATGCAACACAAAACAACAAAATTAATAATGAGATAGAATTTTTTTATAACAATTTAGATGATATATTCTACAAATATAGCAATGTTTTGGAAGGAACATCAGTTAAAATAGATACAAAGCTATTAAAAGAAAATTTAATGCGTATCAAAACTGCTATGCAACTGGGACTTATAGGTAATACTACAATTTCATTAGGGGATATAATTTCAATAACAATAGGAGATTTAAGTTTTTTACGATCAATGGCTTTATATGCTATAAATGGTACAGTGCTAGGGGCACTCTTAGGCGGGGGTATCACCCTTGCAATTGATGCTGGGGTTTCACTAATTGAGATAGCCACACTAGCTTTTTCTGGTGCTTTTCTATTTGGCATAGTAGGTGCAATGTTAGGTTTTATACCAGGGGCTATCATTATAGGTTTAATAGGTGCAGTAATTGGTGCTATATTTTTTGGGTTAGTTGGGGCTATCACTGGAGCTGTATTAGGTCTTATACCTTTTGTAGTAGCAATAATTACAGTACCGTTATTGTTTATATTAGGTGGTATCACAGGTTTATTTTTGGGTGGACTTACCTCTGGTTTGATTTCAGCAGTAGTAATAGGAGGACCTCTAGGTTCAATATTAGGGGGCATCCTCTTTGGTGCAGCAGGTTTAGGCGTAGGTGGCATTGGAGGTGCTCTGTTAGTAACTACTGAACAACTATTATTCTTACCTATTGTGTTATTACTAGCAGCAATTGGAGCAGTATTTGGTTTTTTCTCTGGGATACCTGCAGGTTTAATAATTTCTTTTTCTCAAGGGGATAGCAATAATGAAGAGGTTGAATTAGAAGATAATGAAGAGGCTGGAGGACAAGAAAACAATGAAAACAATAATGTAGAAGAAAATTTAAACTATCCACCACTGATAGATAACAGCACTCCTAGAGATTTAATCCTTCCACCCACAAACTATACAACTAATTCATATCAAGAAAAAACATTACAGTTTTTAAATAATGCTGAAAATTTATTTATTAGACACAAATTATTCACTAATAATAGTAATATTAGAAATTTACTATTTGACTTACTTTTCTTATATGATAATTCCTTTAAACAAAAAAATAATGACACTTTTAAAAAAATTAAAAAAATTATAACTGAAAATACTTTTGATTCAAAAAAATCGATAATGAATACAACTATAGAAATATTAAAGCTTTTGCCATTTCAAAATATTCAACAAGATAATTATTAATAATAATTCATACTAATAATAAACATAATTATAAATAATTATAAATATA
>JAXHVM010000057.1 GCA_034189185.1 Deferribacterota bacterium | reverse complement strand
CATTTCTTCATTAAAAGTATCTTTTTTAAATTTACTCTTTAATTCATCCTCAATACCCTTAAATATATCATCTACTTCTTCTTTTGTCATAATTTATACGTTATTCTCCTTATTTTAATTTTTCAATTAACGCAGGAGCTATTTGATTTACATCTGCAACAATTAACACATCAGCAACTTCAGAAATAGGCGCTTCTTTGTCTTTATTTATAGCAATAATAAAGTTTGATTTTTTCATGCCAGCAACATGCTGAATGGAACCTGAAATACCACAAGCTATATAAACTTTAGGAGATACAGTTTGTCCTGTTAAACCTACTTGTCTTGAAGGTTCAAGCCATTCTGCATCAACTATTGGTCTACTTGCTCCAAGCTCTGCCTTTATCATTTTGGCTAGATTCTTATACATCTCAATATTTTCTTTCTTTCCAATACCACGGCCTACACTTAATATAACCTCTGCCTTTGTCAAGTCTACACCACCTGTTTCTGCTTCTTCATACCCTACTAACTTTACTCCATCACTGGCTTCACCATCGGTTATATCAATTACCTCACCTTTAAATTCATCGGGCTCATAAGTAAAAGCACCTGACTGGATTGTTAAAACATGCTTTTCCTTATTTGGTTTTATAATTGCATTTAATTTACCATTCAAAATTGGCTTTACAAAAACTTCATCTTTTATCTCTACTACTTCAGTAATAACAGAAGCATCTAAACTATTTGCAACCCTAGGGGCTAAATCCCAACCATAACTACTATGGGAAAATACAATCTCATCAATGCCTTCCTTCTTTGCCAAATTAACAATTAATTTTTTGTGCACCTCTGGATTGTACTCACCATATTTAGAGCTGTCAGCTAAATATACTTTACAGTCTACTTTTGGCAAATCTTCTTTATTGCCAACAGCAAATAATATATATTCTTTGTTATATTCCTTTGCATATCCTATTGTATCATAACAACCCTCAAAAAACTTGCCATCTCTATATTCACCTATAATTAATATTGCCATATTAACCTCCCTTTTATAATGTAAGTTTTTCCTTAAATAGCTTTAATACTTCACCAACTAATTCATCTGTTGATCCTTCTATAATACGTGCTTTACCCTTCTTCTCTGGAAAAGCTATTTTTTCAATTGTATAAAGATTTTCTGCCTTATCAAAATCATTAACTGAAAAACTTTTTAATTCTTTCCTTTTTGCCTTCATTATATTGGGCAACGTTGGATATCTTGGTATATTCAAACCAAGCTGGCATGTTAATACAGCTGGTAATTTACATTCAACTAAAGCCCTTATACCACCCTCAAGTTCTCTTTTTAATTTCAAAAGATTATCACCATATTCAAAGTCTATAACAGTTGTTACACAATTAACTTTTAATAGCTCACCCAAATGCGCACCTACCTGCGCTGATCCTCTATCTTCAGACTGCATTCCTAGGAAAACTATATCAAAATTCTTATCCTTTGCAAACTCATAGATAATTGATGCCTTTCTAAAAGGATCTTTTTTATATTCTTCATTATCCTCTATATGAACCCCCCTATCGCAACCCATAGCCAATGCTTTTTTTATTGCCTCTTCAACCCTTGATGGACCAATTGACAATACTGTTATATCAACCTCTGAAGCACCTAATTTCTCCTTTAACTGAACAGCCTCTTCAATTGCATATTCATCATATTCGTTCATTCGAAATCCAACGTATGTTTCTTTTACCCAATCACCATTATCATTAATTTTAAATTTTGATTCAAGGTCGGGTACTTGTTTGATACATACTAAAATATTCATAAATAACCTCCTCTATTGTATATGTTCATTTATTATTTCTGCTAAATCTTTAACATACATCATATCTTCATATCCCGCAAGTTTAATACCCTCTTCAAACATAGTCATACAAAAAGGACAATTCGATACTAAAATTGACTCACCAACATCCTTTGCCATTTTTATTCTCGTAAGATTAATCCTTTCACCTAGCTTCTCTTCAGCTATTATTCTTCCGCCACCTCCACCACAACAAAAACTATTATTTCTACTCTTCTCCATTTCTTTTACATTACCACCAAGAGTACGTATAATATACCTCTGTTCATCATATATATTATTATATCTACCAATATAGCATGAATCATGATAGGTGCAACCAAAGGTATTCTTTGTCAAAGTCAACTTTTTACCATCTATAAGTTCTTTAATAAAATTAATATAAAATACTACTTCTACATCCAAGCCCAAATCCCTATAATCTTTGTTTAACGTATTAAAACAATGTGGACACGTTGTTACAACCTTTTTAACATTGTATTTTTTAATATTTTCTATATTTTCATTAGCAATCATTTGATATAGATATTCATTGCCCATCTTCCTGGCAGGATCACCACAACACTTTTCTTCACTACCCATAATGCCAACTTTAATTCCTGCCTTGCTACAAATATTAACAAAACTTTTAGCTATTTTTATATTTCTTTGATCATATGATGCATAGCAACCAACAAAATACATAACATCAACATCACTATCCTCTGATAATAACTTCACTTCTGTGTTCTCACTCCATTTGTCTCTTTCTGCGAAGGCATTGCCAAAGGGATTACTATTTACTTCTATATTATTAATAGACATTTGGACCTCTTCCCCTGGGAATTTGCCATCCATTAAAACCATATATCTTCTCATATCTATTATTTTTCTAATATGTTCAATATCAGCAGGACATATTTCTTGGCAAGCCATACAGGTTGTACAAGCCCATATTGAATCCTCGCCAACCGTATCAATTAGAGAACCCTCTTTGTTTTCTCCAAAAGCTACTGTATTAATATCATTAACAACTTTCATAGGTGATAAAGGTTTATTTGTAGCATATGCAGGACATCTATCTTGGCATCTCTTGCATTTAGTGCAAGCATCTGAATCATATATGTCTTTCCACGAATATTCTTTAACATCATCTACCCCAAAAACCTCTCTATTTTCATCCTCAATATCTAATAGTGGTAGATTACCTTTAGGGCCATAGTCCTTAAATAAATAGTTAATTGAGGTTGTAAAGATATGTCTCAATTTTAAAAAAGGAATAGAGGCTATAAATGTGATAGAACATAAAAAATGAAACCACCATAAGAATTTATGACCTATTAATATTGTACTTTCTGAAAAACTAGTAAAAATTTTAGCAATAAAGAGGCCAACAGGTGAAAATAAAGCTAAATTGCTTTCGAGACTAATTTCAGTCTGTGCCATTCTCAAACCTTCTACTATAAAACCACTAATTAGAATTAACAACAAAAGTATATGTGTTATAATATCTTCGATTGTTGTCTCTAGCCCTTCAGGCCTAAAAATATACCTTCTTATTGCAAAAAATAAAACCATAATAATTGCTAATAAACCTGCTATATCTAAGAATAGAGAGAAAATTTTATAAAAAGATCCCTTTAAAAATTCAATGCCAAATATAGGATTTAGAAAATCTGCTTGAATAAATATAAGTGTTGTTCCAATAAATAGAATCAAAAATGACCAAAAAAACAAAGCATGTATACTGCCAATAGAGAAGACATTTAAAACTTTTTTTTGGCCAAAAGCATTACTTAAAAAATAAATAATCCTTTTATACTTATTATCAAACCTATCCTCAGGTTTACCAATCTTATAAACTTGGTACCTTTTATAGAAACCATATGCTAGAATAGAAATAGCAATAATAGCAAGCAAGTACATTGGAATCTGTACAGAATGACCAACATTCCAATATATTTCTCTACTCTCATTCATAATTATAAACCCCTAAATAACATATTAGATATTACTATCTTTTGAATTTCACTTGTCCCTTCGTAGATTTCAGTGATTTTTGCATCCCTATACATTCTCTCAACTTCATAGTCTTCAATATAACCATAGCCACCATGTATTTGCAATGCTTCATTAGTAACAAATCTTGCTACTTCTGATGCATAATACTTACACATTGCCGATTCCATAGCATTTGTTTTATCATTATCTTTTAACCAGGCAGCCTTATAAATCAATATTTTAGCTGTTTCTATCTTCGTTGCCATATCAGCAAATTTAAATTGAATTCCCTGAAATGATGATAAAGGTTTTCCAAATTGTTTGCGCTCTTTTGCATAGTCAAATGCTTTATTAAATGCACCCTCTGCAATACCTATTGCTTGTGCTGCAATCCCAATCCTACCACCATTAAGAGTTTCCATTGCTATTTTAAAACCCTGACCTTCATTACCAAGTAAATTCTTCTTTGGCACCTTTAAATCATTAAATGCAAAAGCTGTAGTATATGTGCCCCTTATACCCATTTTATCTTCATTCTTAAGTAATTCTACACCTTCAGATGATAGATCGATTATAAAAGCTGACAACCCTTTGTGTCTTAAAGATCTATCCTTTGTGGCAAAGATCACACCTATTCCACGATATGCACCATTTGTAACAAACAACTTAGAACCATTTATAATGTAATAATCACCTTCAGATTTATAATTCGTTGAAATTGAAGCAACATCACTACCAGCATCAGGCTCAGTAAGTAATATGCAACCTATCTTATCCCCATTTGTAAGCTTTGTTAAATACTCCTTTTTTTGATCCTCAGTTCCAAACTGATATATAGGATCACAGCAAAGCGATGTATGCGCTGAAATCAAAACTCCTGTTGATGCACAAACCTTTGAAAGTTCCTCAATAACAATAATATATGAAAGCACATCCATTGCAGCTCCACCATACTTTTCAGGTAAATATACCCCAAAAAAACCAAGTTCTCTCATCCTATTTATTACATTATCCTTAATAGTATGTTCTTTGTCATGCTCACTTGCATAATTTGCTAATTCATTTTTGGCAAACTCACTTACAACATTTTGTAAAACCTTATGTTCTTCACTCAACTCAAAATTCATAATACACTCCTTTATTTAGCAGTAAAATTTGCCTTTCTCTTTTCTAAAAATGCTTTCATGCCCTCTTTTTGATCATTTGTTGAAAACAATCTTGAAAATGCTAAACTCTCGTAGTTAAATCCCTCACTTTTGGACATATTTAAACCATTCACTATAGAATCTTTTGCAGCTGCAACTGATAATGGACCATTCTTAGTTATATTTTTAACCATAGCTAACGCTTCATCTAATAATTTATCCTTTTCTACAACCTTACTAACAATCCCTAGCTGCAATGCTCTATCAGCTTCTATAGGCTTTCCACTTAATATTAATTCTTTGGCTATATATTGACCAACTACGCGTGGTAGATTCTGAGTTCCTCCAAAGCCAGGAATTATCCCCAATGAAACCTCAGGAAAACCAAATTTTGCGTTTTTCGAGGCAATTATTATATCACAGGCCAAAGCCATTTCAAAGCCTCCACCAAAGGCATAGCCATTCACTGCAGCAATAAACACCTTAGAAGAACTCTCCATCATCTTAAGTATATTTATACCACTTTTCGCAAACTCTATAGCCTCTAAAACATTAAAATTAGCCATTTCTTTTATATCAGCACCAGCTACGAAAGCCTTTTCGCCTGAACCAGTTAATATTATAGCTCTTATATTTTCCTTTTTTTCTGTTGTACTTATAAAATCTCTAAACTCTCTAACAACCTCTAAATTAATTGCATTTAACTTATCTGGTCTATTGATTTTTAATAAGATATAATCAATATTTTCTTCCACTATTAATGTTTTATAATCCATATATAGCCTCATAATTTTTATTCATAATTATAAAAACCTTTACCACTTTTTCTGCCAAAATAACCAGCACTAACCATTTTATATAATAGTGGGCAAGGTCTATATTTAGGATCTTTAAACTCGTTATACAAAATCTCTAGAATGTATAATACTGTATCGAGGCCTATAAAATCTGCTAATGTAAAGGGCCCCATTGGTTGATTTGTTCCTAATTTCATAGCCTTATCTATATCCTCAATTGTTCCTATGCCTTCATAGTATGTAAAAATAGCCTCATTAATCATAGGAATTAAGATACGATTAACAATAAATCCAGCATAATCTTTCGACAATACAGGTTCCTTACCAAGTTTTTTAGCCAATTCAACTACAAACTGATATGTTTCATCACTTGTAGCCAAACCCCTTATAACTTCAACTAGCTTCATAACAGGAACGGGATTCATAAAATGCATACCTATAACCTTTGAAGGTCTGCTAGTTGCTGCCGCTATTTTTGTTATTGATATCGAAGAGGTATTTGATGCTAAAATCACTTCATCGCTAGTAACTTCATCTAGTTTTCTAAATATATCAATCTTTATATCCTCTTTTTCAGTAGCAGCTTCAATTATAATTGAGGCATCTTTTAATTCATCTAATTTATTAACTCTATTTATTCTACCTAGTGCTTCTTTTACCTGCTCATCAGATATTGTACCTTTTTTAGACTGTTTTTTTAAATTGCTTTCTATTGTGGCTAATGATTTTTCTAGCTGTTCACTTGATATATCTTGTAATTCAACTTTAAAACCGTTAAGAGCGCATACATATGCTATACCACTTCCCATCTGGCCAGCACCAACTACACCTATGATAAAAGCCATAAAAAAAACCTCCAAAATAATATAATTTTATAATTTAATAAAATGTTAATTGTTCTTTAACATAGATAATAGACAAAGTCAATATATTTTTTTTATAATTAATTCGTGAGAATCAAAGATTATTAATATTATAAATAATCTTATTATTTATAAATTAAAATAATTAATATTTTTAAATATAGTTTTTTTGCAAATTAAAGGGGGAATTTCACAAATATAGATAAAAATAAGATAAGAATTAATTATATTTACTAAAATATAATATTTTAGACTATATACAACAATACATAACAATGAGTTGGAAAAATTAAAAATATATAGAATACTTTACAAATGAAATTGACATTTAATTATTTTTGACATAAACCATACAAAAATATTCTCATATAAAAAATTATCTATATTACATGTAGTTCATCTAACTAACAGCTCCAATACTGCAAGAATAACATAAAAAATATGGCTATTTTGTTTAAATAGCCATATTTTTTAAACTACCTCTGGTATATGAAAATATTGTAAAATCAAATTTTACATTGTATCTTTTTGTGTTTTTGATATCATTTTTTGTATATTCTTCTCTAATACCTTTGGAAGGCCAAGTATTTTAGTATTCAAAAACCCTTGTGTTATTAGGGTAACAGCTTCATCTTTGCTCAAACCTCTTGACATTAAGTATTCTATCTCTTCCTCACCAATTGGACCAATTGCTGCCTCATGTGATAAATTGCTTTTTGGTGCTTTATCAGCTACAAGCTCTGGAATAGCATACATTGTGGCACTTTTAGAAGCTAAAATACCTCTACAATCTAAATGTGCTTTTGCACTATCATTCTTACTAATTAATGTACCCCTTGCATAAATTGTAGAATTATCATCAACAATCGCTCTTGAGATTGCCTGCCCTGAAGTATTGTCACCAGACAATATTACCTTTGAACCAACGTCTATGTTAGATCCTTCTTTCCCATAGAGGATTGAGTTAAACTGGGCTTTTGCATTTTTACCAATTAAATTAGCAGAAGGAAACATCTGAACAGATTTGACAGGTTTTAATAATACATAATTACTAATAAATGTAGCATTTTCCTCAACAATTGTTGCTGATCTTGGTCTCACATGAAAGTCATCTGCCCAATTATGTATCATTGTAAATGTTAGCTTTGCATTCTTTTTTACATAAAATTCAGAAATACCAATATGCAAACCCTCTTTAACCTTAGGTGGTACAGCACATCCAGTTATCAGCTGAGCCTCTGCACCTTCTTCAACAATTATTATATTATGAACATTTTGCACTTTTGCATTCTCTTGCATCATTAAACAAGCTTGGATGGGCTTATCAACCTTCACACCAGGCAATACCCTTATAAAATAACCATGCATAGGTTTTAACTCTGCATATGCAGTATATTTATCTTTATCCACATTGACAGCCTGCCACCAATATTGACTCATCTCTGGATATTTATCTAAAGCTTCATTAACGCTCATTATCTCAATCTTATTCTCATAGCTTTCCATTATCTTTTTATAAATTACTGAGTGATTAATTTGCATAAATGAACCAGAACGGTTGCCTTCTGTAAAATCCACACCAGCTAATAATGCAGCCTCCTTTATCTCACTCGGCATCTTATCTAAGTCATTACCTTCTTCAAATTCTTGAACTTCTTCATACGAAGTTAAATCAATATCCAACCCATATTCTGCCTTCTTGTTGATAGCACTTTGTGCTAACTCTTTATATTTCTTAGCTAAATCTATTTGCATTCCCCACACCTCCTATATCCGTTTTTTCTTACTTCTTCTAAAATATCTCTAGGTCCTCCCTCACAAACAATCTTACCATCAAACATAATATATCCTTTATCAGCATTAACATAATCTAATATATAACCTGTGTGAGTTACAATTATTCCACTTTTATAGCGCTTCTTTATCTTTTCGTCTTTACCTAAAAGCCTATTTATATTTTCACTAATTAATGCAATATTTTCAATATCTACACCTGATTCTGGCTCATCTAAAAGAACCAACTTAGAATCATTGCATAACAATTGAAAAACCTCAGACCTCTTCAACTCTCCACCTGAAAAACCGAAATTAACCTCCCTATCTAAATAATCCTGTACATTTATTTTATTTGCAAAATCTCTAATGACTTCTTCATCATCTTGTCTTGAAATAATATACGCCAATTCTCCAAGGGTCACGCCTCTAATTGATGGTGCTTTTTGAAACATTATCCCAATACCTAATCTAGCGCGTTCATCAGGCATCATATTTGTAATATCAATATTATTAAACAATATTTGACCATCTATTATTTTATACCTGGGTAACCCCATTATAGTATGCAATAGTGTTGTCTTGCCGCTTCCATTTGGTCCCATTAGAATTATTACATCACCTTCTTTTACTTTTAGATCTACCCCTTTCAAAATTAACTTATCGTCTACTTGCACATAAAGGTTTTTTATCTCTAACATAATCTCTCCTTAATAAGAGTATTTTTATCTTAATTAGATTATAAGCTAATAATTATTTTTTGCAATAGGAAAATTTACCTCAATATACCAAATAATTCTTTAGCTTTTTTTCCAGAAGGTAAGCTCTTTTGAAAAGATTTTAAATAGCTTTTATATATTTTCTCTAAAGTTTTAGCTCTAGCATTATTAACTCCAAGTAAACATTTATCAGTCAACTCTTTATACAATACATCAGCTAGTGTATTTCCCGTATACTTATCTAGTGAAACCTTAAATGGAGTTGATTCACTCAATTCATCTTTTGTCGAATAAATAATATCTCTTGTTATAGGATCAATGATAGAAAAAGCCATCTCTCCCTTTAATGCAACATCACCTGAACACTTAATAGAAGCTCTACTTGATCTTTCAAAACTTAGATCAAGTGGCACTTTTGATCCCATTTCAATATTCTCAACAGCATCTAGATTAATCTTTGGTACTATTAAATAATCAATTTTCTTCTTGTCCTCTTCAGTCAATGTATCAAAATCATCAACAAAATCCACTATAAAATAGCCTTTACTAACAACTATAGATTCAATTGAGGCCTCTAAGGCTTTTATAAATTCTGTTTGACTTGCAAAAGCATTACCTTCATAAGGGAATTCGATCATACTTCCTTTTTTATTATTACCCCCAAAATCCATCTTTAAAATTGCAACATTAACATTTAGCTTTTCTTCTGATTCCTTTGGACTGGCTACATCATACATAGGGCTTGTGGGAGCTGGATCAATAACTAAACTCGTGGAAGTAGCTGAGCAATTATATATCAACAACAATAAATTCACAAATAAAAAAAATTTTAAAACATATTTTATCATCAAACACCTCCAATAAAATCAAAATTACCAGTATTTATAGTTTATATCAACAATTAAATTTAATTCTTTCGCTATATTTTCCCATGCCACTAATTTAAAATTTTGATGCCCGTCAGGCATAGTATTTTTATCATCTTGTGCAATAAAAAAACCATAGGGAAATTTATTATTAATACTTTGATTGATTACATCACACCCATCAGTATGGGATACACCATCAATTTTATCTTTATAATTGTCAACAATTTTAAAACTACCAACATATTTATGGGGTGGTTTTCTATTATATATATCAAAGCGATCAGCTCCTTGACTTGAGACTATTATATATCCACTTCCACCCTTGCTATAATAAATAGTTACACCCTCTACCTCTTCTGATAAATACCCACCTTTATCTGCACTATCAACCAAAACTGGTTTCAGATTCCCTTGTTCTCTAATATTATATTTCCATAAGCCTCTCTCCTCTTCTGAAACAAAGAGATAACCATATTCATCATCAGAAACACATCCTTCAACCTGACTTTTTAATTTTAATTTCCTTACATAATTTAATTCAATTTTATCACTATTTACTATTTTCCACTGTTCTATTAAACCACTTTTACTCGTAACAAAAATATAATAATTGTCATTATCTTTATTATGGTACATACACAGCCCATAAACCTTCATTTTTAATTTAGGTGTACTTGTTGCTATAGGTATTAATCTTCTATTTATTTTATCAATCCTAAAGAGAACCATTCCATTAAATCTTCTATCTGTTGCTGCAACTAAATCTATTGTCCCATTATTTGTTTTATAATTATAACGCACATCTACATTATTAAATAAACCAGAACTATAAAATCTAAACATCTCACCATTTAAATTATATAAAGCTATTCCTTCTTTCTTAAGAGCGCCTATAATAAAGCTGTTTGACATGTTATCTTCATCTATCCAAATAGCCATATCATCCGCATCATCCCCCCACCTATAAACTGGAGTGGTTTCAAGAGAAGGGTATACTTTTACAACTTTTCTATTAATTGAGCTATCGTCATTAAATGTACAGCCAATAATAGTTAGTAAAAAAAATAACAAGATATATTTTGTTATTGAACCTATATAATTATTTGTCAAATTTACCTTTTGCCCAATCTTGAAGAATTTTAAGCTTATCTTTAGTTATTCTAGAAGAAGGATGCCCAAGTCTATACATTAACGGAGGCATCCTTCCCTCTCTAACAGCTTCCACAATCATCTCCTTAATAATATTCTCAATTGATTTATATTTATCCCATTCAGTAAAGTTAATACTTGCCCTACCACTGTTTACATCCCTTTTTATAACCCAAGAAATTGGAGCAATTTTATTATACCATGGCCATTTTGTCAAATTAGAATGACAATCATAACAATTATCTCTTAGAATACTGATAACCTTATCTGGGGCATCTATTTCTTGTTTTACAGGCGGATTTTCAAAGCTAACAGGTATAAACTGAATTATTATAAATATTATTAAAACAAAAATTAATAAATAAAAGATAACTTTTTTCATACCTTTATATTATAATTTATTTTAACATATAATAATTTAATT